>JAXDIC010000242.1:0-3195 GCA_034664185.1 Thermoleophilaceae bacterium | reverse complement strand
CGCTCACCTTCCAGCTCGCGCCCGTGTACGCCGGCGCGCTCTTCTTCACGGCGATCGCCATCTGGCAGATCACGGGGGACGGCGAGGCGCAGGAGTTCGAGGGCTGGGCGCTGATCGCGCTCTACGTAATCCTCGGGACCTTCGCGTTGTATGAGTAGTCCGCCCAACCTGGGGCCTTCTGGCGCGTTGGAGGTAGGGATGCTTGCCCCGGCGAGGCCACTGTCTGGCGCCCACGATCGTGTGACCGACCTGCGCGGCGCACGCCAGCCTCTGGCGCCCTCACCGGTGCTCGCGGATCCGACGGGACGGCGCGCCCGGCGTCTGCTGGTGGCCGGTCGCGTCCTGGCCAGTGCGCTGCTCGTCTGGCTCTGCGGCCTCGTGCTTGCTGGCCTGGGGCTGCTGCCGCTCGACGGCGTCCCGTTCGGTCGGGTGCTCCAGCCTGCCGCCGAGCCCACCCAGCTGGGCGTGCGACCCGCCCCGCGCCCGCCCAGCCGATCCGACCTGCGTCCGGCGCGATCCCTCGCCAGCACTCCATCGACGGCCGGGCTCGGCGGACCCCGCCCCATCGCCGCCCGCGGCACGACGGTGCCGGGGCGGGGCCGCGCGCAACACGCCCAGCGCACGCGCGGCGGCCGGGCGAACCACGGACCCGCAGCGGGCACGGGCGTCGCGACGCGTTCGACGGCTCCGTCGACTTCCACAAGCGCCAGCCCCGGGGCGTCGACCGCGAGCCCGCATGGCCACCTCGGCAGCGGACGCGGCCAGGGGTCGACGCGGTCGGGCGCAGGCGCGCCACCCAGCGGCACCACCACGGCTCCCGGGTCGTCCGGGTCCGCGCCCGGTCACGACCCGAACCGCATCAAGGGTCATGGCCCGAAGACACCGGGCTGAGGCGCGGCCTCGCGCCGGGATCCCCCGGCGGATGTGGAGCCCCCCCGGGCACTGGCGCCTCTTGGCGTTCTGCGCGCTCGTCGTATTCGTCGTCCTCGCCTTCGAGGGCATCTCCGCCCACACGATCGGGGCCACGTCAGAGCCCCACGAGCCGCCGGGTGCTGCCGCGCCGCTGGCGCACTCGCGACCGCTGCTGGCGGCGCGCGGAGGCCGCCTCGTCGCCGTCGAGCCTCCGCCGGGCCGGCGAATCGCGCTCACCTTCGACGACGGCCCCGACCCGCGCTGGACCCCGAAGATCGCGGCCGTCCTGAAGGCGGCTCACGTGCCGGCCACGTTCTTCGTCGTCGGCAGCCAGGCCGCCCGCCACCCGGACATAGTTCGCGAGCTGGTCCGCGACGGACACGAGCTGGGCGATCACACGTTCACGCATAGCGCATTGACGACGGGCCCCCTCACACAGCGGCAGCTCCAGATCCAGCTCACAGAATCCGTGCTCGCCGGGATCACCGGCCACTATGCGAGGTTCGTCCGGCCGCCCTATTCCGCGACGCCCGATGCGGTGACGCCGCAGCAGGAGCACGCGCTCGCAAGGCTCGCGGGCCGGCGCTACTACATCGCGCTCGCCGACTACGACAGCGAGGACTGGCAGCGCCACGGCGTGCCGTCGATAGTCGCCAGGGCCACCCCACCGGGGACCACGGGCGGCGTGATCATGTTCCACGACGGGGGCGGCGACCGCTCGCAGACCGTGACCGCGGTGCGCGAGCTGATCCCGCGCCTGCGGGCGCGCGGCTTTCGCTTCGTCGGGCTGTCACAGCTGGCTGGCCTTCCGCGATCGTTGGCCCAGCCTCCGGCCGGGCGATGGGCGCATGCGCGCGGCTACGCCTTCGAACTGAGCGTCCGCGTGGCGTTCGCGCTAATCGCCGCCTTCTCGACGCTGCTTATCGGGATCGGGGTGCTGGTGGCCGGTCGCGCGCTTCTGCTGGTCTCCCTGGCCGCCCACCACACGCGCAGTACGCGCCGCCGCGCGGCGGCTTCGCCCAACACGCCGCTCCCGCGGGTCGCAGTGATCGTTCCGGCCTACAACGAGGCGATAGGCATCGGGCGTGCGGTCCGGTCCCTGGCAGGGAGCGACTACCCGGAGCTGGAGATCGTCGTGGTCGACGACGGCTCGACCGATGCGACGGCCGACGTCGTGATCGGCCTCGGACTCGATGAGGTGCACCTCGTGCGCCAGGACAACCTCGGCAAGGCCGCGGCGCTCAACACGGGCATCGAGCTGACCGACGCCGAGGTCGTCGTCATGGTGGACGGCGACACGCTGTTCGAGCCCGACACGCTGCGCCGGCTCGTCGCGCCCCTGGCCGACCCGGGCGTCGGGGCCGTGTCGGGCAACACCAAGGTGGGCAACCGCCGTGGCCTTCTCGGACGCTGGCAGCACATCGAGTACGTGGTGGGGTTCAACCTCGACCGCCGCATGTACGAGGTGCTCCAGTGCACACCGACCGTCCCCGGCGCGATCGGCGCGTTCCGGCGGCGCGTGCTGGAGGAGGTTGGAGGTGTCCCCGGCGACACGCTGGCGGAGGACACCGACCTCACACTGGCGGTGGGGCGGCTCGGCCGGCGGGTCGTGTACGCCGAGGACGCCCGTGCCTGGACCGAGGCGCCGTCCACGCTCAGCGCCCTTTGGCGCCAGCGCTACCGGTGGTCGTTCGGCACGATGCAGGCGGTCTGGAAGCACCGTGGCGCGCTGGTCTCGCGCGACCCGCGGCAGCGGCGGATAGGCCGCCGAGCGCTGCCGTACATGTTCCTGTTCCAGATCCTGCTGCCCGTGATGGCGCCCCTGATCGACCTCTTCGCCGTCTACGGCGCGATCTTCATCGATCCGGTGCGGGTGCTGGCCGCCTGGGGACTCTTCAACCTCGTGCAACTTGGGATCGCCGTGTTCGCCTTCCGGCTCGACCGCGAGCCGCTGCGCCCGCTCTGGGCGCTCCCGTTACAGCAGTTCGTGTATCGGCAGCTCATGTACCTGGTGATCATCGAGTCGACGGTCAGCGCGCTCCAGGGCGTCCGCGCCGGCTGGCGGCACCTTCCGCGGACCGGCGAGGCGGTGGTCGGCGCCAAGGCCTGAGAGCGCGGACTACGATCCGCGAGCGTGGCGCGTCACCTCCTCACCGGCGATGGGCTTCCGGGCGACGAGCTCCGGGATTTTCGCTTCGACCGCCAGCGCCTCGGCGCACTCGCGGAGAGCAACCGCGAGGCGTATTCGGCTGCCCAGCCGTTCCCGCACATCGTCATGGACGA
>JAXDIC010000235.1:0-3451 GCA_034664185.1 Thermoleophilaceae bacterium | reverse complement strand
TCACCGTCTGCTCGGTCGCCATCGAGCTCGTGCTGGGCATGCTCATCGCGCTCGTCATGCACCGCGCGATCTTCGGTCGTGGCCCGGTGCGAACCGCCATCCTGATCCCGTACGGGATCGTGACCGTTGTGGCGGCGTTCGCGTGGAAGTACGCCTTCCAGCCGTCCACGGGCTTCGTGCACATCTTCGGCGCCAACACCGACCCGTTCTCCAGCCGCGCGGACTCGTTCTTCGTGATCATCGCCACGGAGGTGTGGAAGACGACGCCGTTCATGGCGCTGCTGCTCCTGGCCGGCTTGGCACTGGTGCCCGACGAGCTCTTGGAGGCGGCCAAGGTGGACGGCGCCAACGCGTTCCAGCGCTTCTTCCGCATCACGCTGCCGCTGATCCGGCCGGCGGTGCTCGTGGCGGTGCTGTTCCGCACGCTCGACGCCTTCCGCGTGTTCGACACGGTGTTCATCCAGACGCGAGGAGCGCAGGACACCGAGACGGTGTCGATCCTGGGCTACAACGTGCTGATCAACCGCGTGAACATCGGCCTGGGGTCGGCCGTGTCGGTGCTGATCTTCATCGCCGTGATCCTGATCGCCGTCCTGTTCATCAAGGGGCTGGGCGCGTCCACGGCGCAGCAGAGGGGGGAGGTCTGATGAGCTCCACGCCGCGCCAGAAGGTGGCCTGGCTGATCGCGATCATGGTCGTGGTCCTCTACGCGCTGGTGCCTGTCGCGTGGATCCTGTCGCTGTCGCTCAAGCCCACGGCGTCGATCGCCGACCGCAAGTTCTTCCCCAGCTCGATCTCGTTCGACAACTACAAGACGCTGTTCCAGACCAGCGAGTTCAACCACGCGCTGATCAACTCGCTGGGCATCGCGGCCATCTCCACGGTGATCGCGGTGGTGCTGGCGGCGATGGCCGCCTACGCGCTGGCGCGGCTCGACTTCGCGGGCAAGGCGCTGATCCTGTCCGGCTCGCTGGCGGTGGCGATGTTCCCGCCGATCTCGATCGTCGGCTCGCTGTTCAACCTCTGGCGCAACATCGGGCTGTTCGACACCTGGCCGGGGCTGATCATCCCGTACATGACGTTCACCTTGCCACTGGCGATATACACGCTGTCCGCCTTCTTCCGCGAGATCCCCTGGGAGCTCGAGCAGGCCGCGCAGGTGGACGGCGCCACTCCGTTCCAGGCGTTCACCAAGATCATCGCGCCGCTGGCCGCCCCGGGCGTGTTCACCACCGCCATCCTCGTCTTCATCTTCGCCTGGAACGACTTCCTCTTCGCCAACACGCTCACCTCGACCGACTCGGCGCGCACGGTGCCCGCCACGCTCGCGTTCTTCACGGGCGGGTCGCAGTTCCAGGACCCGACGGGTCAGATCTCCGCCGCGGCGGTGGTCGTCACGGTCCCGATCATCATCATGGTCCTGATCTTCCAGCGCCGGATCGTGGCCGGCCTGACAGCGGGCGCCGTCAAGGGATAAGGAGGACATCGAATGGCCAAGATCCAGCTTCAGGACGTGACCAAGCGCTATCCGGACGGCTTCGAGGCCGTGAAGCACATGGACCTCGACGTCGAGGACGGCGAGTTCATGATCCTGGTGGGGCCGTCGGGCTGTGGCAAGTCCACAGCGCTGCGGATGATCGCCGGGCTGGAGGACATCACCGAGGGCGACCTCCGGATCGGCGACCAGGTGGTCAACGACCGGACTCCCAAGGACCGCGACATCGCGATGGTGTTCCAGAACTACGCGCTGTACCCGCACATGACGGTGCGCGACAACATGGGCTTCGCGCTCAAGCTGGCCAAGGTCGACAAGGCCGAGATCGACAAGCGCGTGTCGGAGGCGGCGCGCATCCTCGACCTCGAGCAGCACCTGGACCGCAAGCCGGCCAACCTCTCCGGCGGTCAGCGCCAGCGCGTGGCGATGGGGCGCGCGATCGTGCGCGACCCGTCCGCGTTCCTGATGGACGAGCCGCTGTCCAACCTCGACGCCAAGCTCCGCGTCCAGATGCGGGCCGAGGTGTCGCGCATCCAGGACCGGCTGGGCACGACCACCGTTTACGTCACCCACGACCAGACGGAGGCCATGACCCTGGGCGACCGCGTGGCGGTCATGCGCGCCGGCGTCCTCCAGCAGGTGGGCTCGCCACAGGAGCTCTACGAGAGCCCGGCCAACATCTTCGTGGCGGGGTTCATCGGATCGCCGGCGATGAACTTCATGCCCGCGCAGATCGAGGGCGCCACGGCCAAGCTGCCGATGGTGGAGGCGCGAGTGGACGAGGCGGTCAGCAGGGCCGCCAGCGGCGGCAAGGGGCTGATCGCGGGCATCCGGCCGGAGCACTTCGAGGAAGCCGGGATGGTGGGCCAGGACAAGCGCCACAAGGGCGCCACCTTCCGGGCCCACATCGACCTCGTGGAGTCGATGGGCTCGGAGCTGTACGTGCACTTCTCGCTCGACCACGCGGGCGTGGAGTCCGAGGAGCTGGCCGAGTTGGCGCAGGACGCCGGCACCGCCGAGGTGCCCGGGGCCGGCCAGGGCAAGGTCGTGGCGCGGCTCGATCCGGCCGCCAGCGTGAAGCAGGGCGGGGACGCCGAGCTGTGGGTTGACACCAGCCGGATCCACTTCTTCGACGCGGCCACCGGCGGCCGCGTGCAGACGTAGATGACTAGGGCCGGCTGCCGGTCAGCGCAGCTCGCGCCTTAGGCGCTCGATCACGTCGTCGTTCCAGTCGTGCGTGCGCATCAGCCGGTAGCGCTCGCTGGCCACCCGCATGTAGGCGTCCGCGTCCGTGCCCTTGCCGATCAGGTCGGCGT
This sequence comes from Thermoleophilaceae bacterium, assembly GCA_034664185.1. Lineage (GTDB taxonomy): Bacteria > Actinomycetota > Thermoleophilia > Solirubrobacterales > Thermoleophilaceae > AC-37. The sequence continues at coordinate 640 of JAXDIC010000235.1, read as the reverse complement.
CGCGGAGCATGGCCACCACCGGGCGGAACTCGTCCCGCAGCCATAGACGAGCGACCTCCTCGCGAGTGACGAACTCGTGGCTCGCCTGGGACAGGCGGAAGCCCCATGCCTCCACGCCCTCGGCCAGGGCCCCGTACTGCCACGGATCCGACAGCCTGACCTCCTGGAACTCCGCATCGGAGAGCGGCACGCGCTCGCGGAACAGCCGCTCGTGGCTCTTCAGCGGCAGGTCGGAGCGGCGCAGCGCGCGGTCCATGCCGACGCGCGTCTGGACCTCGGTCACGTAGGCGTCGATGTCCTTGCGACCCTGCGCGCGCGCCACCGACACGCGGTGGTGGCCGTCGCGCACGAAGTGCATGTCGCCGATCCGGTAGACCGAGATGGGCGGCATGTCCTGGCCGCGGCGCTGGGCGTTGGCGATCCGCTCCCAGCGCGGGCGAGTGCGGTTCGAGGTGGGCCGGAAGCTGCGATCGAACTCGCGCGTACGGCCGACCGTGCCCACGACCGAGTCGAGCGGGATGGTCTGAAGCCCCAGGCTGCGCTCGCTCACGCGCCCCAGCGCCTCCACCACCTCGTCGAACGGCAGGATCAGGTCGACGTCCCCTGGCTCGCGCCGCAGCCGGGCGGCCAGGGTGGACAG
>JAXDIC010000176.1:0-4448 GCA_034664185.1 Thermoleophilaceae bacterium | reverse complement strand
CGGTCGTCAGAGCTCCACCGCTCGCTCCACGAAGGCGCGCCACTCGCCGTGTGCATCGTTGCGCCAGCCGGCGTCCCGGCGCGGCTCCACCCGCTCGCCCACCGGCACCCGCTCCGCGATCGAGGCGGTCGACGGCCACAGGCCCGCGCCCACCGCCGCCAGCGCCGCCGACCCCGCGGCCGTGGCGTCGATGGCTCCGCGCTCGACCGGAACGCCGGCGGCGTCGGCCTGGAGCTGGAGCAGGAGTGCGTCGCGCGTGAGCCCGCCGTCCACGCGCAGGACGTCCACCGGCGCCTGCTGGCGCACCGTCTCGACGATGTCCGCCACGCGCCAGGCGATCGCCTCGAGCGCGGCTCGGGCCAGGTGCGCCGGCCGGACTCCGGCGGTCAGCCCCGCGATCACGCCGCGCGCGCCCGGGCGCCACCACGGCGCGCCGACGCCCGCCAGCGCGGGCAGCACGCGCACGCCGGCCGAGTCCTCCACGCCGGCGGCGGCGCCGGCGAGGGCCGGCGGGTCGGCCGCCAGGCCCAGGTCGTGGCTCAGCCATTCCAGCAGCGCCCCCGCCGTGAACACGCCGCCGTCCAGCGCCCACTCCACCCGGCCGTCCACGCTCCACGCCACCGTGGGCAGCAGCCCGCCGGTCGGCGCGGGTCGCTCTTCCCCTGCGTGGGCCAGCACGAACACGCCCGTGCCGTAGGTCGCCTTGGTCCGCCCGGCCTCCACGCAGCCGGCGCCGGCGAGGGCAGCCTGCTGGTCCACGCAGCGGGCCCGGAGCGGCAGCTCGACCGGCCACGACGGGTGCCGCAGCGTGCCGATCTCCCCGACGGTGTCGACGATCGGGGGCAGAACGTCTCGCGGCACCCCGAAGATCTCCAGCAGCCTGTCGTCCCAGGCCGGTGCCCCGAGCTGCGTGCGCGACGCGGTGGACGGGTCGGTGTGGAAGCCGGCGCCCAGGCGCTGGCAGAGGAACGCGTCGACGGTGCCCAGCCGCAGGACACCGCCCTCGCGGGCGCGCGCAACTGCCTCGTCGTGCTCCAGCAGCCAGGTCAGCTTCCCGGCCGAGAAGTAGGGATCGAGCGGCATGCCGCTCCGCTCGCGCACCTCGTCCGCGGAGCCGTCGCGCTCCAGCCTGTCGAGCACCTCCTGGGACCGCTTGTCCTGCCAGGTGACGATCGGCGTCAGCGCGCGTCCGCTCTCCGCGTCCCACGCCAGGATCGACTCGCCCTGGTGATCCAGGCCGCAGGCCGTCACCTCGCCGTCCGCCTCGGCAAGCAGCTCGGCCACCGCCCCCACCACGGCCTCCAGTACCTCCTCCGGATCCTGCTCGACCCAGCCCGGGCGCGGATGGCTGAGCGCCTTCGGGCGTCGCGCCTCCCGAAGCGGGCGCAGCTCCTGGTCGAAGAGGATGGCCTTGACCGCGGAGGTGCCCTCGTCGATGCCCAGCAGCAGCGTCATCGCGCGCGGCGCTCGGCCGTGCGCCGCCACCACGGACCGCTCAGGGCCGCCGCCGGGGCCGGATCGAGCGGGCGCTCGGGAGCCAGCGGCAGTCCCAGATCCTCGACGATCCCGCACACGTGCTCGGCGATGCCGAGCGACGCCGTCAGGCCCGTGGAGCGAATCGCCGCGACGTTGACCAGCCCGGCGCATGCGGCCGAGACACCGATCGCGTAGTTCACGCCGCGTCCCGCCGGTCGCAGGCCGGCGTAGGCGGCGACCGGCTCCTTGCCCTCCAGCGCGGGCCACAGCGGGATCACGCTGTCGAGGATCTCATCTCGGGCCTCGGGGCGCACGGACCAGTCGTCCTTGTCGTCCCCGTCCACGGCGGTCGGGCCAGCGATCACGTGGCCGTCGATCGTCGGGAACACGAGCATGCCCTTGGTCCGCTTGCTGGGCACCGGCAGGAGGATGCGGTCGAGCGGCTCGTCGTCCGGCGGCTCGAACACCAGGAACTCGCCCTTGCGCGGGTAGATCTCGAACGAGTCGTCGCCCGCCAGTCGCGCCACCTCGTCGGCGCGCAGCCCGGCGCAGTTGACGACCACGCGGCAGCGAACTCGCCCACCGCCGGCGTCCGCCACCGCCAGGCCGGAGCCGTCGGGCTCGATGGCGGTCACGCTAGCCGCGGTACGCAGCTCCGCGCCGTGCCGCCCGGCGGCCGCGGCAAGCGCCAGCGTGTAGCGCACGGGATCGGTCACCGCCTCGCCCGGGACCTCCAGCGCGCCGTCGTGCTCGCGCAGCCGCACCTCCACGCCGTTCCGCCGCGCGCCCGTCGCCAGCGCGACCACCGCCTCGCGCTGCTCGTCGCGGAGCGGCCGCAGGAGCGCGCCGCAGCGCAACACGGGCACGCCCAGCGCCTCGAGCAGCGGGTCGCGCAGAGCGGCCGAGCGCAGGATCAGCTCCGTCTCGAGCTGGCCCGGAGTCGAGTCGAAGCCGGTGTGCAAGATCCCCGAGTTGGTGCCGCTGGCGGCCAGCCCCGGCTCTGGCTCGGCCTCCAGCACGACCACGGAGGCGCCCCGGCGCGCCAGCGCAAGCGCGGCGGCGCAGCCCACCACGCCCGCGCCCACGACGGCGACGTCAGCGTCGGTCACTGCAGCCGACCGTGCGGAAAAGATGTGCGCATTGACACGAGGGGTCCCGGAATTTAAGGTGCCCGTGGGAGCGTCGGGAAACGGGAGGAAATGGTGGCACCTGACGGAACGGAAGCTTCGACTGGCGCAGCAACCGCGAGGGAGGACGAGCGTCAACTAGCGGAGCTCGGCTACAAGCAGGAGCTATCGCGGGTATGGAGCGGGTTCACCAACTTCGCGATCTCGTTCACGATCATCTCGGTCCTTGCCGGGACGTTCACCACCTTCTTCCAGGCGTGGAACGCCGGCGGGCCGGTGGCCATCTCGATCGGGTGGCCGGTCATCTGCCTCGGCGTGCTGCTGGTGGCAGTATCGATGTCGGAGCTGACGTCGGCCTACCCGACTGCGGGCGGCCCCTACTGGTGGGCGGCACGGCTGGGAGGCGCCGGCTGGAGCTGGTTCACCGGCTGGTTCAACATCGCCGGCCTGCTCGGGATCGTCGCCTCGGTGGGGTACGGCGCGGCGTTCTTCCTGTACGTCCTGCTCGGCCTCTACGGCGTGGACGTCTTCGGGATCAACTTCGGCGACAGCGCGCACGCGCTGAGCGAGACCTTCCTGCTGTTCCTGATCATCCTCGCCGTCGTCACGCTGCTCAACATCTTCTCCGGGTCGCTGCTCGCCACCCTCAACAACATCTCGGTTGGCTGGCACGTGCTCGGCGTCCTGGCGATCATCGCCCTGCTGGTCTTCGTGCCCGACAACCACCAGAACGCCAGCTTCGTCTTCGGCCACCGGATCAACAACACCGGGTTCAACAACGGGGGGGTCGGAGGCCTGCCGTTCTGGTTCCTGGTCATGCCGATCGGCTTCGTGCTGACCATGTACACGCAGACCGGCTACGACGCGTCCGCGCACACGGCCGAGGAGACGAAGGGCGCCGCGATCGCCGCTGCGCAGGGTGTCTGGCGGTCCGTTGCCCTCTCGGCGCTCTTCGGCTGGGTGGTCCTGCTCGCGCTGCTGTTCTCCGCCAGCAACGAGAAGGGGATCACCGACGCCGGCGGCGGCGCCACGGCCGTGATCACCACCGCTCTCACGAACCACGTCTGGGCCGCCAAGGCGATCATCCTCATCGCGGTCGTCGGGCAGATCTTCTGCGTGGCGGCCGGCCTGACCAGCGCGGCCCGCACGTGGTACGCGTTCTCGCGCGACCGCGGCATCCCGGGGTGGAACCTGTACAAGCGGCTCAACCACAAGCGGGTTCCCCTCTACGCCGTGATGGCCGTGTCCTTCTGGTCGCTGGTAATCACGGTCCCCGCGCTGTGGGGCAACAAGGCGGGCGTGGCCTGGGCGTTCGGCGCGCTCACCGCGATCTGCACGGTGGGCCTGTACATCGCCTACATCATTCCCGTATACCTGCGATACCGGCACCGGGAGAACTTCCAGGCCGGCCCATGGACCCTGGGGCAGAGGTACCGCTGGATCAATCCACTGGCGATTGCCTTCGTCGTGCTGGTCGTGATCGCCGTCGACCTGCCGTTCTCCCACAAGGCCGTGCCGTGGAACGACGACTTCGACGTCACGACGGTCAACTACGGGCCGGGGGTCCTCGTGCTGGGGCTCCTCGTGGGCATCTGGTGGAAGGTCTCGGCCAAGAACCACTACACGGGCCCGGTTCGCACGATCGAGACCGACGAGCTGGGGCGCGTGATCGAGGAGCCGCCGCCACCGGCCGGCGGCACCGGACCACCGGCGCCCGCGCCGGCCAAGTAGCCTCGGCTACATGACGCTCGACGAGCTGCGCGAAGCGGTTGAGGGGGGGACGGTCGACACCGTCCTCCTCGTGATCGCCGACATGGAGGGGCGGCTCCAGGGCAAGCGCCTGAC
>JAXDIC010000169.1:0-4840 GCA_034664185.1 Thermoleophilaceae bacterium | reverse complement strand
GGCTGCGCGCGCTCTTCCGCTTCGTGCGCCGTCCGCTGATCGCGCTCCCGATCTTCGTCGTCGTGCTGTACACGTGGCACTTCGCGTTCGCGTTCCAGGCGGCGCTGCGGAACGAGTGGGTCCACGGCCTCCAGCACCAGTCGTTCCTGCTCGCGTCCATGCTGGTCTGGTGGGCGGCGCTCGAGCCGGGCAAGGCGCGCATGCCCGGCGAGCTGTGGAAGGCCGGCTACATCCTGGCGGCGCGCATGATGTCGATGTTCCTGGCGATGGCGTTCATCCTCAGCCATCAGCCGTTGTACTCGTTCTACGCGGACCGGGGCCGGACCCACGGATTGACCCCGCTGTCGGACCAGCAGATCGCGGGCGGCATGATGCTGTCGCTGGACATCGTGGTGATGATGGTCGCCCTCGGCTTCTTCTTCTGGCGCGCGGCGGCGGAGAGCGATCGCGCCGAGCGCACCGCGGCCGCGGCCGGCTGAGCCGCGCCGCGGCCTGAGCCGGCCCTCACTCGACGTCGACCTCCCACGCCGTGAGGTACGGGAGCCGCGCGACCAGGCGCGGGCGGGACCCTGGGCGGATCGCCCAGCCGACATCGCGCACCACGGCGTGCGGCGACGAGAGGTGCGACCTCGTTCGCGACAGCAGCACGAGTGCTCGATAGGCCATGCGGTGCGCGGGCAGGGTCGGCGGCTGGTAGCCGTAGCGGTGGAAGTAGTAGCTGGCCGCCACCGTCGTGAAGGGCTGGAGCAGCACCGCCTCGCGGGGGTGCACGTGCCGCTTGAGGAACCCGACCAGGTCGTTGTCGCTCGACGGTGCCTGCTCGGCTGTCGACTGGCCCGCGTGCAGGACGGCGGCAACCAGCGCTCCCGCGACGAGCAGCGCGGCCGCTCCGGTGGCGAGGGCGCGACGGGGGAGACGGGCGGACGCGCGTCCGAAGAGGTACGACAGCCCGCCCGAAGCCTGGATCAGGTAGAGCGGCAGCAGGTAGAGGAAGGTCCGAGGGAACGGACTGACCTTCCCGACGGCGACGACCCCGACCATCGCCGCGAGGGCCGCGACCGCTATCGGCACGGGATGGCGCGCGATGCGGCGATGAAGCGCCAGTGCCGTGACGAACCCGGTCGCCACCAGCCAGTCCAGCGGATGCGGCTGCGCCTGGTTCCAGGCTCGCCATACCCGCTCGGCGACGTCCGTCAGAGGCGTCCAATCGGTGGGCACGGATTTGACGAACGTCCAGCCGGCCTGCCCGAGCATGCCGGAGTACAGGAGCAGGCTGAGCGCCGCGGCCACCGCGACGGCCACGGCGACCCGCACGACCAGTGCCATGTCGCGCCCCTCTCGCCGCAGCAGCGCCGTCCCCGCCATCCAGGCGGCCACCGTGGCGACCCCTGCGGCCATCGTCGGGACCGTGTACACGGCCAGTGCGAACAGCACCACCAGCGCGATCCATTCCCGCGTGCGCGACCGCTCCACGAGCCTGGCGCCGACCCACAGCGCGAGGACGATCAGGAGCGTGCCGAGCGTGTAGCCGCGCCCGTTGACCGAGAAGGCGATCAGCGACGCGGAGCCGGTGACCAGGGCGGCGGCCCAGATGCCCGCCCAACGGTCGTACAGCGCGCGGGCCGCGAGGTACGTGGCCGGGATCAGCCCGACGCCGGCCGCGAACGCCGGCAGCCGCACCGTCCACACGTGGTCCCCGAAGGCGCGCCAGGAGAAGTCCGCGAAGACCGAGTAGAGGACGTGGTTGTTCGGGAAGTCGTACGTGCTGACGATGTGCCCGATCGGCTGCATCGCGTAGTTCAGGAACGTGAACGCCTCGTCGTAGCGCATCGGCTCGCCCAGCAGGGTCAGCCGGGCGACGGCGCCTCCCACCACGAGCAGGGCCAGCAGCCCCGCAAGGAGGCGATCGCTCGAATCCCTCATTGCCCCCTTCCCCATGGCTGACCGCGCGACGCGCGGTGGGTAGTCTAAGAGCCGCCCCACTCCCGAAACCGAAAGCAAGGAGGGCGGCCATGCCAGGGCTCGCGGGTCGCATGTCCACCGTCATAAAGGCGAAGGTCTCGAAGCTCCTCGATCGCGCCGAGGATCCCGGCGAGACGCTCGACTACGGCTACCAGAAGCAGGTCGAGCTGCTCCAGAACGTCAAGAAGGGCATCGCCGACGTCGTCACGTCGAAGAAGCGCCTCCAGATGCAGTCCAAGGGCCTCGAGAAGAGCATCGTCAAGCTCGACACCCAGGCCCGCCAGGCGCTGGCCCAGGGGCGCGAGGATCTCGCCCGCACGGCGCTCGAGCGCAAGAACCTGGCGCAGACCGAGCTCCAGTCGCTCGACCAGCAGATCGGTGAGCTGGAGGCCCAGCAGACCGGCCTGATCGAGAACGAGAAGAAGATGAAGGCCAAGATCGAGACCTTCCGGACCAAGAAGGAGGTCATCAAGGCCCAGTACTCGGCGGCCGAGGCGCAGGTGCGGATCTCGGAGGCCGCCAACGGGGTGGGCGAGCAGATGGCCGACCTGGGTCTGGCCATCCAGCGCGCGGAGGACAAGACCGAGAACATGAAGGCGCGCGCGTCCGCGGTGGAGGAGCTGGAGAAGGCCGGCACGTTCGACGACCTGACCGCGCTGGGCTCCGGCGGCAGCGACGACATCGACCGCGAGCTGGCCCAGCTCTCGGCCGGCGGCGAGGTCGACTCCGAGCTCGAGAAGATGAAGGCCGAGATCGGCTCCGGCGGCGGGGCGGCACCCGCGCTCGAGCAGGGCGAGCAGCAGCAGCCCCCGCAGCCGCAGGGTCCGGCACAGTGATCGTCCGGGTACTCGGAGAGCGCCAGTACGAGGTGCCGGAGGATCTGATCGCCAAGCTCAACGAGCTCGACAACGCGGCCGTCGCCGCCGTCGAGGGAGGTGACGAGTCCGGCTTCCACGACCTGTTCCGTCAGATGCTGGAGATGGTCGAGAACGGCGGCTCGCCGCTGCCGGACGAGGAGCTGGTCGAGTCGCAGGTGATCATCCCGCCGCGCGACATCTCGTTCGAGGAGGCGAAGGCGGAGTTCACCGGCGACGGCCTGATCCCCGACTGACGCAGGTAAATCTTCTCGTGCGGGCCGTTTAGGTCTGCCCCGTACCGGAACCCACTAGGTATGGGACACAACCCCACATACAAGCCGGAAGAAGGGCGACGCGACGCGTTGCATCGGGTTGAGGCCCGTCCGCAGGACCCCAGGACCAACACCCGCCCGCGCGGGAACGGGACGCGGGAACGCGGGGAGACCGAGAAGAGCACCCGCAAGCTCGAGAACGTCCTGGGGCACTAGAAGCTCCCCCTACGTGCCGGCGTGCGGCGTCGAGGCGCCCGCGCGCCGGCGCGCCTCAACCGAGGCGCTTAGCTACAGAGGGGTCTCCCACAGCGGGAACCAGCGCTCCAGCTCCTGCTCGATCGGCAGGTCGGTGGCCAGCTGGGCCTTGAGCTGCAGCTCGCGCTCAGTGTTGCGCTGCTTCTCGCCGGGCCCGGGGACGAACGGGTAGTAGGCGCCGCGCTTGAAGTTGTAGATGAAGTAGACCGGCCGCCGGTCCTCCTCGAACGCGAAGACCGCGCACAGGAGCCGGTCGCCGTAGCCGCCCGCCTCGAGCTGGCTGGAGACGACGTTGACCGACACGACCAGATCCTCGAAGTCGTCGTCGCGCAGCACGATCCAGCGGTAGCCGAACTCGTCGTCGGTCGACTCGATCTGCGTGCCGGTGTCCTCAGCCGACCCGCGGAGCAGCTCCTCGGCGTCGCTCACGATCTGCTTGAAGTCGGTCGTGGCCAGCGGCTGGAACACGATGCCCGCCGCGTTGCGGTGCTTGAGCCCCAGCTGGGCCTCCAGAGTGACCTGCGCCGTGGTCATGGCGAACAGCCGGTCGGGGGCGGGCGACTTGAGCTTGCGACTGCCGCCCAGGAGGCTGTCCAGGAAGCCCACGGACGGCTACGCGGCGATCGGGGCCTGGAGCTGAGCCTCGATCCGCTGGAGAGCCTCGATCCGCTTCTCCGTGGGCGGGTGGTCCATGAACAGCGTGCGCACCGACTGCTTGACACCGGGAGGGACGATGAAGAACGCGCTCATCTTGCCGGCGGCGCGCAGGTCCTGGTCGGGCACGCGCTGCATCTCGCCGGAGATCCGAAGCAGGGCGGAGGCCAGCGCGCTGGGGCGGCCGGTGATGAGCGCCGAGCCGCGATCGGCCGAGTACTCGCGGTACCGCGAGAGGGCCAGCATCAGGAAGAAGGAGATGATGTAGACGGCGGTGGAGACCAGCAGGATGACGATGAAGGCGGGGGCGCCATCGTCGTCGCTCCCACCGAAGCCGCCGCCGAAGAACAGCCCGAACTGGGTGATCATCGACGCCACGGTGGCGAAGAAGCTGGCCAGGGTCATGATCATCACGTCGCGGTTCTTGACGTGTGTCAGCTCGTGGGCCATGACGGCCTCCAGCTCGTGAGGCTCGAGGGCCTGCATCAGGCCAGTGGTGGCACAGACAACCGCTGACTTCTGCGAGCGGCCCATCGCGAAGGCATTGGGCATCGGGGTGTCGGCGATGGCGACGCGAGGCTTGGGCAGGTCCGCCTGGATGCAGAGGCGCTCGATCATCGCGTGGAATCCCGGCGCCTCCTGGGGGGAGACCTCCTTGGCCCCCATCGCGGCCAGCCCCAGCTTGTCGGAGAGGAAGAGCTGCGCCAGCGCCAGGCCGGCGGCCACCACCACGATGATCCCCACGCCCGCCCCCGCGGCGAACAGGACGCCCACGAACGCGACGTAGACCAGCCCGAGCAGGAACATCGTGAGGAGCATCCGGAACTGGAGTCCGCGGTC
>JAXDIC010000163.1:0-13390 GCA_034664185.1 Thermoleophilaceae bacterium | reverse complement strand
GCGCCCGAGGGCGGGGGCCGCGTGACGGAGCTGACCGCGCGGCCGCTGCTCAAGCTGCTCTACCCAGAGCTGGCCGCGGTGCGCCAGCCGCTGGCGGGCGAGGTGGCCGGTCGCCGCGAGCTGCTGGAGCGGCTGCCGTACGTGACCGGCTACGGGGTCGAGATCGCGCAGCTGATCGACGCCTACCGGACGGTGGGCCTGCCGGAGCTGGCCCAGGTGGACCTCGACGTGCGCCAGAACCGCCACCAGCCCCTCCGCGCCCTCGGGCCGATGGCCGACGCGGTGCTGCGTGCCGTGGGCGAGCGGCTGGTGCGCGAGGGGCGCCTGGACGCCGCCGAGCTTCGCGGGTCGGCGGAGCTGGTCGAGCGCCCGCCGCTGGCCTCGCTGCGCACCGCGGCCTAGAGAGCGCGGCTACCGGCCGAGCCAGCGCGGCGGGTTCTGCACCATCATCGTCTCGAGCTGCTCGTCGGTCATCCCGCCCTCCTTGAGCGTGGGGATGACGCGCTCGAACAGGAGCGTCATGCTCCACTCGTCGACCGCGCCGGCGGCGTCCAGCTGCTCGACCGTCTCGGGCGGGTACCAGTCCAGCCCGGCGGCGATCGGGATGTCGAAGTCCTGCGACAGGAACATCCGCTCCGCGTAGCCGCGACCCAGCAGCTCGAGCACCGTGGCGTTGCGCCTGTCCTCGGGCAGGAACAGCTCCAGCCCGTAGCGGTCCATCCCGATGTAGACGCCCTTGTCCAGCAGGCTCTCGATGTAGCCCAGGTCGTCGGTGTCGCCGGTGTGGGCGATCTGGATCTTCTCGGGGGCCACGCCCTCCTCGAGGAGGATCTCCACCTGGCGCGGCCCCGTGCCCGAGGCCGGCCGCGAGTGGGCCATGATCGGCGCGCCCGTGCGCATGCTGGCGCGGGCCGCGGCGCGGTGGACCTTCTCCACCCGTTCGTTCACGCCGGGCTCGTCCGCGGCGCACTTGACGAACGCGGCCTTGATGTCGGTGCCCTGGATGCCCTGGTCGATGTCGTGAACGAACAGGTCGGCCATGAAGTCCGCGTCGCGGTTCAGGAGGAACTGAGGCAGGTGGTCGTAGGTGTAGACGCCGGTGCAGGCCACGATCTGGAGGCCGCTCTCGTCGGCAACGCGCTTCACCCGCCGTATGTCGCGCCCCAGGAGCATCGCCGTCGGCTCGACGATCGTCTTCACCCCGTGGCCCTTGACGGCCTCGGCGGACTCCATCGCCAGGGCGTGCTCCTGCTCGTCATCGAACGCGTGCGGCCACTGCGCCGCGCACGCCTCGTCGCGCGAGAAGAAGTGCTCGTGGATCAGCGTCAGGCCGAGCTGGTCGGCGTCGATCGGTCCCGCGACTCCCTGCACCGTTGCCATGGCGGACGCGATCCTAACCAGATGGGGGCCGTCGCACCGGCGACCTGTACCGCCGGTCCAACGGAGCCGGCACGAATTTCGCCATCGGTCCCTACAGAAACGCGGCCGCCGCCCCCATCCTCGGCGCATGGCCCGCCTCTCGACCCTGGACGCCTCCTTCCTGCGCGTGGAGACCGAGACCGCCCACATGCACGTGGGCTGGATGTCCACGCTCGCGCTGCCCGGGGACACGCAGCGCCTGGACGGCGAGTTGCTGACCGAACGGATCGCCGCGCGACTTCACCTGGCTCCGCGGTTTCGCCAGCGGGTCGTGCAGGCCCCGCTGGCGATGGGCGATCCGTACTGGCAGGACGACCCGTCGTTCGACCTCCAGCGACACGTGACAACCCTGGGCGACGACGCCGCGGCCTCGCCACGCGAGGCGGCCGACGACTTCCTCTCGCGGCCGCTGCCGCGGGACCGGCCGCTGTGGGAGATCGCGCTGCTGCCCCGAACCGGACCCGGCCGGGCCGTGGTGCTGGGGAAGATCCACCACGCCATGGTGGACGGCGTGGCCGCGGTCGAGCTGGGGGTGCTCCTGTTCGACCTGGCGCCCGACGGCCCCGCGACCCAGGCGGTCGACTGGGCGCCGACGCCCGCCACCGGTCCGCTGCGGCTGGCGCTCGACTCCGTTGGCGACTCCGCCCTCGAGCAGTTCCGCGCCATGCGCACCGTCGCGTCGCTGGGCCTGTCTCCCGCCCGCGGGCTGCGAATCGCCGACAGCGTGCGCCGGGCCGCCTTCTCCCTGGCCGAGGACGCGTTCAACCCGGCGCCCGATTCCTACCTCAACGTCCCGATCGGCCCCCGGCGCACGCTGGTGGACCACGGCGTGGCGCTGCGCCGGCTGCTGCGGCTGAAGGAGCGCAACTCGACCACCCTGAACGACATCGTGCTGGCCGTGGTGGGCGGCGCGATCCGGCGGCTGGCGCTGCTCGCGGAGGAGGAGCCGGAGGACCTGCGCGTGATGATCCCGGTGAACGTGCGGGGCACCGAGGATTCCGAGAGCCAGGGCAACCGCATCACATTCGCGTTCGTGGACCTGCCCGTGCGCGAGCGCCACGCCGTGCGCCGGCTGACCACCATCCGCGAGCGGACGCTGGAGCTGAAGGAGTCGGGGCGCGTGGCCGGCAGCGACATGCTGCTGCGCTCACTGGGAGCGCTGCCGGCGCCGCTCAAGACCCCGGCGGCGCGATTGGCGGCCAGCCCCCGCCTGTACAACCTGACCGTGTCGAACGTGCCAGGCCCGCGCGTGCCGCTCTACGTCGCCGGCGCCCACGTCCGCTCCATCAGCCCGGTGATCCCGATCCCCGACAGGCACGCCCTGTCGATCGGCGTCCTGACCTACAACGACCAGGCGCACTTCGCGGCCTATGCCGACCCGGACGCGCTCCCACTGGTCAGGCGGCTGCCCATGATGCTCGACGACTCCGTCAGGGAGCTCGAGCTGCTCAGCGGGTCGCCGCCGAGGAAGGTGTCGGCCAGGGCGGCCACCAAGCGCTCCAGCGTCGCGTCGCCGCCGCGCGCCAGGTTCAACTGACGCCTGGTCCCGGTCGTTCCCGCCAGCTGGCGCACGTCGTCCAGCTCGGTCTCGCAGCCCAGCTCGCGCGCGTGCGGCACGCAGGCCGCCATCACGTCCTCGAGCCACAGGCGCGCCGGCACCGGCCGCTCCAGCGCGGGGTCCACCAGCCGCGCGTCCATGCCGTCGCGCGCCGCCAGGAAGCGGTTCTCGGCCAGCACCTCGGGGCTGCCCACGAGGATGTCCGAGGCGTAGCCCTCCTCGGCCTCCAGCTTGGCCAGGCACTGGACCAGAGCGCACAGCGCGGCGCTGTCGGCGACAGTGGTCTGCGCGTCGAGGATGCGCACCTCCACGGTGCCGAAGCGCGGCTGCGGCCGGACGTCCCACCACAGGAAGGTCGGCTCCGGAAAGGCCTCACAGCGGATCAGCAGGTCCACCGTGGACACCCACTCCTCGTAGTCGCGGAACGCGCGCGGGATCCCCACGCGCGGGAAGGCCTGGAAGAGCGGCGTGCGCGCGGAGGCCAGGCCGGTGTCGCGGCCCTGCCAGAACGGCGAGTTGACCGACGTGGCCAGGAGCAGCGGCAGGTGCGCCCGCATCCGGTTGCACACGCGGATGGCCGTCTCGGGATCGGTGATGCCCACGTGGACGTGCAGGGCGAAGGTGGGCTCGCGCCTGGCCAGCGCGCGCATCGATCCGTACACGGCCTGGTAGCGCTCGCCGCTGGAGATCACGGTCTGCTGCCAGACCGCGAAGGGGTGGGTGCCGGCGCTGGCCACCCGCAGCGCGAACCCGTACAGCTCCTCCTCGAGAGCGGCGCGCAGGGCGCGCAGCTCGGCTGCCACCCCCGACACGTGGCGGTGCACTCCGGTGCCGAGCTCCACAGCCGCCCCGTGGGTCTCCGCGGTCACGTGGGCGGCCAGCTCCGGGCTGAGCCGCGGCAGCACGTGGTCGGCTTCCTGTGCAAGCGACCAGTCGCGCGGGTCGAGCAGCATCACCTCCTCCTCGGCGCCCAGGCTGTACGGCTTGGTGGGCTGCCACACAGCCCAGTCCGGCGAGGGCGGGGTCACGCCGCGGCTTCCGACTCCGGCTCCGGCGACCCGATCAGCCGCGCCGCGTGGCGGCGCCCGGCGTCCACGAAGCCGCGGAAGAGGGCCGACTGGTCCTCGCGGTCGGCCAGGCACTCGGCGTGCCACTGGACTCCCAGCACGAAGTCGCGATCCGGCGCCTCGATCGCCTCCACCACGCCGTCGGGCGCCCACGCAACGGCCCGCAGGCCTGTGCCCAGCACCGCCACCGCCTGGTGGTGGAACGAGTTGACGCGGATCCGCACGTCACCGAGCACGGTCGCCAGCAGGCTACTCCCCGCGGCCCTGACCGCGTGGGTCGGCTGCTCGCCGGGTGACTTCTGGCGATGGTCCAGCGCGCTGCCCCAGACGTCGGGCAGGTGCTGGTGCAGGGTTCCCCCGCGCGCGACGTTCAGGGCCTGCGCGCCGCGGCAGATCCCGAGGATCGGCAGGCCGCGGCGGTCCGCCGCGCGGGCGACCGCCAGCTCGAAGCGGTCGAGCTCTGCCTCGGTGGGGCCGAGCTTCGCGTGCGGCCGCTCCCCGTAGCCGGCCGGGTGGATGTCGGGGCCGCCGGACATGCACACGGCGCTCACGCGGTCGAGCAGCGGGTCGATGGCCTCGCTGGCCAGCGGCGGGATCACCACCGGGATCCCCCCCGCGTCCTCGATCGCGCGCACGTACTTCAACCCCACGGTCATCTCCACCTGGGGCGGCTCGCCCTCGGGCGTCTGCACGACCTTCTCGGCCACGCGCACCTCCGAGGTCGTCAACCCGATCAGCGGCGCGTCGTTCACGTCAGCACCCAGGTGTCCTTGCCGCCCCCGGCCGCCGACGTGTTGACCACAAGCGAGCCGCGATCGAGCGCCACGCGCGTGAGGGCCGCCGGGGAGAGCGCCGTCCCGGAGCCCGATCCGATCGCGAACACACGAAGGTCGACGTGGCGCGGCTCGAGCCGCCCCTCGCAAACCGTCGGGTGACGGGAGAGCTTCACCGTCTCCTGGGCGACGAAGCGGTCGGGCTCGACCCGCACCTGCCTGGCCGCCAACTCGCGCTCCTGCGGGGACGCGTGCGGGCCGATCACGATCCCCTGCCCGCCGTACCCGGCCCGCGGCTTGACGACCATCGCGCCGAGACGGCCCAGCACGCGAGTGCGGCAGTGGGCCTCGCCGAGGTCGTAGGTGCGCACCGACTCCACCAGCGGCTCCTCGCCGAGGTAGAAGCGCACCATGTCCTCGACGTAGGCGTGGAGGAGCTTGTCGTCCGCCACCCCGGTGCCGAAGGCGTTGACCACCGACAGCCGGCCGTTCCGCACCGGCTCGAGCAGCAGCTCGGAGAGCCAGGTGGGCTGGCCGTGCTCGTCGCGCAGGCGGTCCTCGTCGGTGCGGCGGTAGAGGACCTGGACCTCGCGCAGGCGCCCCGACGGCAGCGTGATGTGCACTCCTCCGCTCCGCTGGCAGAGCTGGGACGGCCGTACGATCGGGATTCCCAGCCGCCGCGCCACGGTCTGGTGCTCGTACCACGCCCCGTTGGAGGGACCGTCCGAGAGGAGGGCGACGCTGGGGTCGCCGGCTCCGTCCGGCGCCGCGGCGCGCAGCGCATCGGCCAGCGCGTCGAAGCACGGGTCCAGCGGCAGCTTTGGCTGCTGCGCGCCGGGTGGCAGGTGTGCATCCACCACCCGGCGCGCAGCCACGGCGTACGCCACCCCGGAGGGCGTACGCAGGTTGTCCTCGAGCACCCTGAGCTTGCCGTCCGCGCCGCGGACGACGTCGAAGCCGGCCACCGGAGCGTGCCCGCCCGCGACCTCCACGCCGGTCATCCAGGGCTCGAAGTGCTCGGCGCCGTCCACGGCCCGCGCGGGCACCACGCCGGCCCGCACGATGTCCTGCTGCCCGTACACGTCGGCGATGAACGCGTCCAGGGCTCGCTTTCGCTGCTTCAGGCCGCTCCGTAGCCAGGCCCACTCGGCCGCCTGGACCAGCCGCGGCACCGGGTCGATCTGGAACCGGCGCGGCTGGCCATCCAGGCGGAACGTGACGCCGCGGTCCGCCGCCTGGCCGGCGATCCGGCTGGCCAGGGAGCCCAGGTCGACCTCCGCCAGCTCGGCCAGCAGCCGCGCGTATTCGGGCCGCGGGCGGCCGTGCGCGTCGTGGGCCTCGTCGTGGAATCCGGTCGGGTCGTAGGCGCCCGTCGCGGCGGCGAGCGGGGCGCTCTGGGCGGTGGTTGTCACCCAACTGACGCTAGCGCGCGCGCGATGGCGCTATCGATGGACCGCCGTACGAGATTTCGCGGGTCGCGGTGGACCGCCGGGAGAGTCAGTCGGGGCCGATGCGGCGGAAGACGCGCTTGGACGAGGCGGTGATCGCCCTGAACGCCACGGAGAACGCGTGGCCGCCCGACGAGAGCCCCGTCACGTCGGCGGCTCCGCCCGCCGGGTCGCGCAGCGCCAGTGCGGTGGTGGCCCACCGGGATGCCGAGATCGCGCCGGTCCGGCCCGCGGTCGTCTTCAGCGAGGCGCCGCTGAACGAGATCGTCCCGAAGTTGGCCAGCGGCAGGGTGGTGCACTGGCCCTGTGAGTCGCAGGTCGACGGAGCCTCGACGATCCACTCGGCAGTCGTCGTGTCGGGCGAGGACATGCGCTTGGTGGCACTGAAGCTCGTGCCCCGGGTGCGGTTGCGCAGGCGCAGAAGGACGCGCGAGCCGCGAACCTCCACGCTGGCGCTGATCGCGTCGCCGGGGCGGACCTTCATCTTCGTCTTGATCGTGACGGCGTTGGCCGGCACCAGCTCGTACCAGGCGCTGTACGACGCGCGCCCGGACCTGGAGCAGTTGGCGTCCGTCCCGACCTGCTCGAGCGCATGCGAGGTCTCGGCGTAGCCGCCGAGCCCGACCCAGGTGGCCGAGTAGGTGCCGCTGTCCCCTGCCGAGCAGCTCGCCCTCGGCACCACCCAGCTTCCCGACACGCGCCGGAACCTCGTGCCTGGCTGCGACGGCCTGGGGGTGGCCACGTAGCCGGCCCAGTTGGAGCTGACCGAGGCCGCGGACGCGGTGCCGGGAATGGCGAGGGCGGACGCCGCCAGCAGGACGGCGACGACGCTGGCCACGCTGTGGTGGAGGGGCGATCCAGTGGGGGTCGCGACGGGGAGGCGCAGCTCGAAGCGAGACCCCGGACCGTCCCGCTCCGCCAGCACCAGGTCGCCGCCCATCCGGCGAGCCAGCTCGCGGCCGATCGCCAGACCCAACCCGAAGCCACGCTCCCCACCCGGGTTGCTGCCGCGCCGGAAGCGCTCGAAGATCACCTCGCGCTCCTCCACCGGCACACCGGGGCCCGAGTCCTCGACCGCGATGCTCGCCGTCCCCCCCGCCTGGTCGACGGTGACCGCCACCGTCCCGTCGGAGGGCGAGTAGCGCAGGGCGTTGTCCACCAGGATCCGAACCACCCGCGCGACGCTCCCGGGATCGGCCGTGCCCCAGCATGGAGCCTCGACGTCGTGCGGACGGAGGTCTATCCGCCCCGACCCCGGGCGAACGTCGAACTCGGCCAGCACCGCCCGGCACACCTCGCGCAGCTCGACCGGCTCGCTGCGCAGCTCCACCTCGGCGTCGAGCCGGGTGAGGTCGAGGAGATCCGCCGCCAGGCTCTTCAGCCGGCGCGTCTGCTCCTGGGCCCGTTGCGCCTGGGCGCGGGCGTCGGACAGGTCCGGTGGGCTGGCCCCGAGGTCCTGCTCGAGCAGCTCGAGCATCCCCTGGAGCGACGCCAGCGGAGTGCGCATCTCATGAGACGCGGTGGCGACGAAGTTCCGTCGCGCGTCCTCCTCGTGTCGCAGACGCGACTGCATTCGCGCGAACGCCCGGCTGAGGTCGCCCACCTCGTCGCGGGAGCGATCGTCGGGCAGATCGGCGCCGCCCAGCCCGTGGTCGGCCACGTCGAGCGCCGCGGTGCGGAGCCGCCTCAAGCGGCGCAGCAGCGTGCTGGCGATGCCCACTCCCAGGATGAGGGCCACGCCGAGGCCGACCAGCGCGGCGTCGGTGAAGGCGATGCGCACGTCGCGCGCCGCGGCCTGGACGTCATCGAGCGGCTTGCGGAGAGCCACGACGATGTGGCTGCCGGTGGTCTTCGTCAGCACGGCCACGCGGGCCACGTCGGCGGCCTGGCTGGTGACCACCACGCGGCCGTGTGGTTGATCCTCCTCGGGCGTCTCGGGGATCGGGCCGAATGGGGTCGACGGCGTGGTGTCGGCCAGCTTGAGGCCGCTTGGAGTGAAGATCGCCACGCGCGCGCCGGTACGGCGCTGGAGCCTGGCCGCCAGCAGCCTCAGCGCCGGATTCTTCGGATGAATGGCGGAGTTGGGCAGCTCCCGGAAGCTGCTTCGCGCCGTGATCGCCGTGTCCTCGAGCGATTTGATCTCCTCCCGGCGGAGGCTCTTCTGCAACGGTGAGAGCAGGCCCACCGCGGCCACCGCGAGGGTGATGGCGCTGGTCAGGACGAGCGCCGCGAGCAGCCGTCCGCGCAGGCTCCGCAGGGTCAGCTTCCGTTCATCCGATAGCCCGCGCCGCGCACCGTGACCAGCCGCCGTGGAGCCGTCGGGTCCTCCTCGATCTTCTCGCGCAGGTGGTGGACGTGCACGTCGATCCCACGCGGGTCACGGTAGGCGCTGTCGCCCCAGATGGCACGCAGCAGCTCCTGCCGGTTGAACAGCCGGCCGGGCTGCTCCATCAGGCACTGGAGCAGCTCGTACTCCGAGAACGTCAGCTCGATCGGCTGGCCCTCGAGCCTGGCCTCGCGCCGGGTCCTGTCCAGCTCGAGACCGTCCACGCGCAGGAGCTCGCCGCCGTACTTGTGACCGCCCGCCCGCCGCAGCACCGCGCGGATCCGGCTGCGCAGCTCGGCCGGGCCGAACGGCTTGGTCACGTAGTCGTCGGCGCCGGCCTCCAGGCCCAGCACCGCGTCGGCCTCGGTGTCGCGCGCGGTGAGCATGATGATCGGGACGACGTTCCGGCGCTCGCGCAGGGCACGGCAGACGTCGTAGCCGTCCAGGCCGGGGCCGAGCGCCACGTCGAGCAGCACGACGTCGAAGCGCTCCCGGGCCGCCTGGTCGAGGGCGCTCTTCCCGTCGGCGACGTCCACCACGTTGTGGCCGTCGAGCGAGAACGCGCGCCGGAGCGTCTCGCGGAGGGGCGCCTCGTCGTCCACTACGAGGATGTTAAGAGGGTCCTGAGGCACAGCCCGGGCGATCATCACAGCGGCCCCTGAACTCCTCCTAAATGCCTGCAATCAGCGGTGCAGGTGGGCAAAGAAGCGCCAGACGGTCCATGACGCCGACAGCCCCTTGCGTGGCGGGTTCCTGGTGGCCGGCCAGCCGGGCCACTCGTGCGTGCCGCCCGCGATCCTCGTGTGGGCCACGCGCACCCCGGGCTTGCAGTCCAGCCAATCGAAGCGCTGGACCGTGGAGCTGAGGTTGCGGAGCACGGGCTTGTCGGCACAGCCGTCGCGCTCCACCCACCCGTGCACGTAGCCCTGCGCGCTGCCCGCCCCGTTGGGAGCCTGCCCGTTGTAGGGCACCGTCTTGTCTGCCGTTCCGTGCATCTCGAGCACCGATACCGGCCGCGACGGTTGACACTGCGGAAGGCGGGCGTACCCGCCGGCGACCGGCGCGATGGCGGTCACCCGGCCGGCCAGCATGCAGCCCACCAGGGCGGTCATGCCGCCGCCGTTCGACACGCCCGTCACGTACACGCGCTTGGAGTCCACGCAGCGGGTGCTCTCGATGTGGTCGATCAGGTCCGAGACGAACTGGATGTCGTTCGGCTTCTTGGGGTCCAGGACGTAGTTCCAGAACGGGTGCGGGGGCACCGCGCTGGGATAGACGGTCAGGAACCGGGAACGATCCGCCACGGCGGACATCCCGGTGTAGGTCGCCATTCTGGGCCCGGTTCCGCCGGCCCCGTGCAGGACCAGAACGATCGGCACGCGGACCCCCTTCGGGGTGCCGGCGGCCACGTGCACAAGGGCGTAGCGGCGCACACCTCCGCTGGGGATCGAGATCAGGCGGTTGCCCGAGCCGGCGCCGCGCGAGCACGGGGGCGGCGTGGCGGCCGTTGCCGACGATGCCGCCGCCGCGAGCATGGCTGTGAGAGCGGTGCAGGCCGCGGTGGCTGCGAGCCGTACGGGCAAGCGGCCTAGTGAAGCAGGGCGCGGGTGGCCCGCCCCGCGGTGGGGCCGACGCCGTGGAGATGGAGCTTGTTGGTCAGCAGCAGGTTCTGGATCGGGCTGGAGTTGACCAGCAGCACGACACCCAGGGCCAGGGTGGCCGCACGGAGGGTCCTGCTGCGGCCGAGAGCGGCAAAGGGGAGCGCCCATACCACGTACCAGGGCATCGGCTGCACCGAAGTTGCGGCAAGAGCCAGCCCCGCCCAGCCGGCGGTGACGATCCAGTCGGCGCCCCTCCAGGTGCGAACGATCAGCACCACCATCGTCACGACCATGATCGCGGCCAGCACGTGGCGGGTGGTGGCGTCGATGCCGAAGCCGAAAAGCAGTCCAAGCTCGCTGGTGACGCTGTATGGGCCCACGACCTTGGACGCCTGGTCCACCAGCCCCGGGTCGCGCGTGCCGAACATGGCGATGGCCCCCGCCAGCAGCATTGCCCCGCTCCCCACGGCGCCCGCCAGCGCCACCGCGCGCCTGCGGGCGCCGAGCAGGATGAACGGGACGAACACCCCCGCGGCCACCTTGATCGCCACGGCCGCGGCGGCCGACGCCCCTCCCAGCGCGCTTCGCCCCCTCAGCACGAGCAGCACGGCGCCAAGGACGAGCAGCATCATGAAGAAGTCGTTGTGGAAGCCCCCGAGGCCGTAGGCCAGGAGCAGCGGGTTGAGCCCGACGAAGACCAGCACGGGCGCGGGCGGGCGGTCGAGCGCGCGCGCGCATCGCCACAGCAGCGCCATGCATCCCAGGCTGGCGAGCACCGTCAGCCCCTTCAGAGCCCAGTAGCCCTTCACGATCCCGAGCGGCACCAGCGCGTAGGTGCCCGCCGTGAAGAGCGGGCCGTACGGCGTGGGCAGGTGGTGCCACGTGGACAGGTGGTAGGCGGCGTCGTGCCTCACCGCGACCGGCGCGTGCGTGAACGGGTTCAGGCCGTGCAGAGCGCCCAGGCGCGCGTAGCCGAGGTAGCTGAAGACGTCGGTGAGCGGGAACGGCGGGGACAGCAGGAACACCACGTGCAGGAGCACCACCGCGCCCACCACGACGGGGGTCGGCACCCACCTGGCCAGCGCCACCACCACCAGGTAGCAGGCCATCGTCGCGCCGATGACGATGGCGAACACCTGGATCAGCTCGAAGCCACGCTGCGGCAGCGAGATGCCCACCTGATGCCACGGCCCCGCCAGCCACGGCGGGAATCCCACTCGACTCGGCGGCGACAGGAACGAACGCTTGGCCGACACGACCAGCACGGCCGCGACGCAGCCGGCCCCGAGGGCCAGCACGCTGAGGATGGCCAGCGCGCGCAGCAGGGTGCGCGAGGAGAGCGACGGCCGCGGGAGGACGAGCCGCGGCCGCGACATGGGCCGCGGGAGGGTCTCCTCGCCGGCCACCGCGAACGCCCAGCCGCGGGCGGCGGTGAATCCCAGCGCAGCCACCGCGACCAGGGCGACGAGCTGGGCCGTCAGCCGCTGGAGCCCGATCCACTCCACCAGGATCACCAGCAGGGTCACGTTGACCGCCATGGCGCCGGCCTGGACGGTGACGTACCGGCCCAGCTGCGAGGCAGAGAACGCACCAGCCCGGAAGGTCCAGACGCGGTTGAGCGTGTAGCCGTTGACGGCCCCGACGGCGAACGAGGCCGCCGCGGCCAGTGGGTACCAGACGCCGACCGAGACGGCCAGCGCGTAGAGACACCAGCTGAGCGCGGTGTTCGACAGCCCAACCAGGCCGAATCGAGCGAGCTGCGAAGCGACGGCCCGGGCAGGGGCCGCCGTTGCCCCAGCGGGGGACGTCCATAGGGACGCTCTGGCTGTGATCGACCCTACGACGCGCACCGTCGGGGCGAGGCTATCTCTGTATGCGTTAAGCAGTATTTCGTTCGCATTTGGCGCGTACGCGTCGTTTTCCGCCCGTAGAGCCCGTAACGGTCAAGAAACCGCGAACTAACCGCAACCAACGTGTTGGGCGCGACCATCGTGGGTCGTGAAGGCGCTTGCCGACACCATTTCCGCATCCCCGCAGACGGAAACCGACGCCGAGGCGCTACCCGGCCTGACGGTGATCCTCCCCTGCCACAACGAGGAGGAGAACGTGGCCGCGGCCGTCAGCGCCGCGCGATCGGCCGCGCGAAGGTTCGCCCGCCGCTGCCAGATCGTCGTGGTCGACGACGGGAGCACCGACGGCACGGGCCAGATCGCCGCGCAGCTGGAGCGAGCGGTGCCGGAGGTTCGGCTGGTGTCGCACGAGCAGAACGGCGGCTACGGAGCCGCGGTGCGCTCCGGCATCCGCGCGGCCACGATGCCGTGGATCCTGCTGACCGACGGCGACCTGCAATTCGACCTGCTCGAGCTCGAGGGGTTCCTGCCCCACGCGGCGCGCTCGGATCTGGTGGTTGGGCGTCGGGCCAACCGCGCCGATCCGCTGGCGCGCCGTGTGGCGGCCGGAGTCTGGAACACGCTCGTCCGGGTGCTGTTCAGGCTGCCCGTGCGCGACGTGGACTGCGCGTTCAAGCTGATGCGCGCGGATGCCGTCAGGGAGCTCCCGCTGAGCGCCGAGGGAGCGATGGTCAGCACCGAGCTGCTGGCTCGCGCTCTCCAGGGCGGCGCGACGGTGATCGAGCTCGACGTGCACCACCGCCCGCGTATCGCGGGCGAGCAGAGCGGCGGCAATCCGCGGGTCATCGCGCGCGCCCTCCGCGAACTGGTCGCGCTTCGACGCGACCTCCGGCCCGCACGGGCGTAGTGGAGGCCCGCATCGCGGCCCGGAGGGCGACTCTGTCGCTCCCCGCCTGGCTTCGCTCGCCGCTGATTCCCCTCGCGGTCATCACGACCGGAGCCGGCGTGCTCAGGTTCTGGGCGCTGGGCGCCGCCCAGCCCAACCCGTACTACGACGCCGCCGTGCGCAGCATGGGCCTGTCGCTCCACAACTTCCTGGTCGGGGCCTACGAGCCGGGCGCGTCCGTCGCGATCGACAAGCCGCCGATCGACCTCTGGCTCCAGGTGGCCAGCGTCAAGCTGCTGGGGTTCGGGCCGCGCGGGCTGATCGCGCCGGGGGCGCTGGCCTCCACGGCGGCGGTGCCGCTGCTGTACGGGACGGTGCGGCGCGTGTTCGGCCAGTGGGCGGGGCTGGCGGCCGCGGCGGCGCTGGCCGTGCTGCCGATCTCGGTGGTCACCGCGCGCAGCG
>JAXDIC010000128.1:0-9939 GCA_034664185.1 Thermoleophilaceae bacterium | reverse complement strand
AGTCGTGCGGGTAGTCGCGGGCGAAGAGCGAGATGGCGCGGCGGTTGTAGAGGCGGAACCCCGACGTGGGATCGGTCACCTTCTGGCCCACGATCCGCGACAGGATGAACGCGAAGAGGTGTATGCCCGCCCGCCGGCTGGCCGGCCCGACGTACTCGAGGTCCTGGAGGAAGCGCGAGCCGCACACCACGTCGATGGTGGGGTCGCCCTCCATCTCGTCCGCCAGCTTTCCGATCTCCGCGGGATCGTGCTGCCCGTCGGCGTCGACCTGGACCATGTAGTCGTAGCCGTTCTCGAGCGCGAACTTGAACCCCGACTGCACGGCGCCGCCGATGCCGAGGTTGAACGGGTGGCGCAACACGCGCGCCCCTGCGGCCACGGCGTCCCGGGAGGTGCCGTCGGTGGACCCGTCGTCGATCACGACCACGTCGAACGACGGCGCGTGCTCACGCAGCGCGCTGACGACTCGGCCCACCGTGCCCACCTCGTTGTAGGCGGGTACGACTGCCAGGCAGGAACGTTCGAGGATCACCGGTTCTCTCGTTTAGAGCGCGACAAGGCGCGGAAGTTTCGGCGCCCGCCCTGGATGCTCGGACCGAGGGTAGCGCGGGTTTGCGCCTCCGATCGCTCAAATGCCTCTTGGGCCGCCGCCTAAGACCCCCCGGCGAAAGCCGCGATCTGCCGCACGCATACCTCCCGCGCATCCGCCCCGTCCCGCTGCGCGCGATACCACTCGACCGTCGCGCCCAGCCCCTCCTCGAGCCCCCACCGAGGCCGCCATCCCAGCCGCTCGCGGGCCTTCGCCGAGTCCAGGCGCAGCACACCGGTCTCCGGCGGTCCGCCCGCCGCCAGCTCGGACCATCGCAGCCCCTCGCCCCACAGCTCGCACAGGCGATCGGCCACCGCGCGCACCGGCCGCTCGTCGCGGGGATCGGGCCCGAAGTTCCACGCGCCGGCCTCCTCCGGCGCGTCCCACAGGCGCTCGGCCAGTGCCAGGTAGCCGCAGAGCGGGCTCAGCACGTGCTGCCACGGTCGTACGGCGTCCGGGTTGCGCACCGACAGCGGTTCGCCGCGCAGCGCCGCTCGCATGAAGTCCGGCACCAGCCGGTCGACCGCCCAGTCGCCGCCGCCGATCACGTTGCCCGCGCGTGCCGAGGCGATCGCGGGACCGTCGCCGCCGAAGGATCGCCTGTACGCCGCCGTGACCAGCTCCGCGCAGGCCTTGCTGCTCGAGTACGGGTCGGAGCCACCCAGCGGGTCGCCCTCGCGGCAGGGCCGCCCGTCAGCGCGCGGCTCGTAGCACTTGTCGCTGGTGACCACCACCACGACCCGGACCCCGGCCTGTCGACGCGCGGCCTCGAGCAGGTTGGCCGTGCCCAGCACGTTGGCCTCGTAGGTCCCGAGCGGATCCTCGTACGAGCGCCGCACCAGCGGCTGGGCGGCCATGTGCACCACCACCTCCGGGCGCGCCGCGGACAGCGCGGCGAAGACCGCCGCGGGGTCGCGCACGTCGCCCTGGTGGTCGTCCACGTCCTCGCCCACGCGGGCCAGCCGGTACAGCGACGGCTCGGTGGGCGGATCCAGGCCGAAGCCCGTCACCGCGGCGCCGAGCTCCCGCAGCCACAGGCACAGCCAGCTGCCCTTGAATCCGGTATGGCCCGTGACCAGGACCCGCCGGCCCCGCCAGGCCGAGGGGTCTACGGCCACACCTTCCACGGCGCGGCGCCCGAGCGCCAGAGGTCCTCGAGGTGGTTGCGGTCGCGCACCGTGTCCATCGCGCGCCAGAAGCCGTCGTGGCGGTACGCGCGCAGCTGGCTCTGGCCCGCGAGCCGCTCCACGGGCTCTTCCTCCCAGACGCTCTCGTCGCCGTCGATGTAGTCGCCCACCGCGGGGGAGAGCACGAAGAAGCCGCCGTTGACCCAGGCGCCGTCGCCGCGCGGCTTCTCGTGGAAGCTGCGAATGGCGTCGCCCTCGATGTCCAGCGCCCCGAACCGGCCCGGCGGCTGGACCGCGGTGACGGTGGCAAGGGCGTCGTGCCCGCGGTGGTAGTCGAGGAGGGCCCGCAGGTCGAGGTCGGTCACCCCGTCGCCGTAGGTGAAGAAGAAGTCCTCGTCGCCGAGGTAGCGCAGGACACGCTTGAGCCGTCCGCCGGTGGCCGTCGCCTCGCCGGTGTCGATCAGCGTGACCCGCCACGGCTCGGCGCTCTCCTGGTGCACCTCCATGCCGTTGCCGGCGATGTCGAAGGTCACGTCGCTGGAGTGGAGGTAGTAGTTGGCGAAGTACTCCTTGATCACGTAGCCGCGGTACCCCAGGCAGATCACGAACTCGTCCACCCCGTGCGCCGAGAACAGCTTCATGATGTGCCAGAGGATCGGGCGACCGCCGATCTCGACCATCGGCTTGGGCCGCACCGTGGTCTCCTCGCTGATGCGCGTGCCGAGTCCGCCGGCGAGTATCACTGCCTTCATCTGGTCACCGGCGGCCGAACCATACCGGCCTATAGTGCCGGCCCGTGAGCGCTCCGACCCGACTGGCCCTGTCGGTCATCGTGGTCACCTACAACGAGCGCGCGCAGGTGGAGATGTCGCTTCCGCCACTGGTCGAGCAGCTGACCGAAGGCGACGAGCTGATCGTTGCCGACAACGGCTCCACGGACGAGACCGTCGAGACCGTCCGCCGGCTGGCCCCGGCGGCGACGGTCATCGAGATGCGGTCCAACGACGGCTACATGACCGCGTGCAACGCCGCGGCCGCGCGCGCCACCGGCGACCTCCTGCTGACGTTGGACGCCGACGCCGTCGTCCAGCCCGGCTTCTGCGACGCCATCCGCCTCCCGGCGCTGGACGGCCGCGGCTGGGCAGCCTGGATGGGGCTCGTGACCATGGACGGCGGTCGCCTGATCAACACCAGCGGCGGCGTTGTGCACTTCACCGGGATCTCCTGGGCGGGGCAGGTGGGCCAGCCGGCGCGGGCCACCACCGAGCCGCGGGAGGTGGGCTTCGTGACCGGCGTATGCCTCACGACTCCGCGCGCGGTCTGGGAGGAGCACGGCGGCCTTCCGCCCGAGTACTTCCTCTACTTCGACGACGTCGACTACTCGCTGCGCGTGCGGTTGACCGGGGGCCGGATCGGCATCGAGCCCTCGGCCAGGGTCGACCACGTGTACGCGTTCGCCCGGAGCGATCTCAAGTGGCGCCTGCTGGAGCGCAACCGCTGGTCCACCATTGTGCGCACCTACCCCGGCGAGCTGCTGCTGCTCCTGGCCCCCGCGCTCCTGGCCACCGAGCTGGCCCTCTTTGGGGTCGCCTGGCAGGCCGGCTGGGCACGTGAGAAGGCCCTGGCCACGTCGGACACGGCCCGCGCCCTGCCGCGCCTCCTGCGCGAGCGGCGCGAGATCCAGCGTCGGCGCAGCGTGTCGGCGCTCGAGTTCGCCCGGCACATGACGCCGGACCTCTCTTCGCCCTACCTCGGCCGCGCCTCCGAGCTCCGCTGGCTGCGCGTGCTGCTGCGTGGGTACTGGCGGCTCGTGCGCCTGGTGCTCGCGACGAGGGAGGCGTGAGCGCCGTGGTGCACGCGGCGGTGGTCACGTTCAACCGCGGCGGACTGCTGATGGAGTGCCTCGAGAGCGTCTTCGCGCAGACCCATCCGGTGGAGCACGTCCTGCTGGTGGACAACGCCTCGACTGACGGCACCCCCGAGCTGCTCCGCGAACGCGGGTTCCTCGACCGGCCGGAGCTGCGCTACGTGCGCCTGGACGAGAACCTGGGCAGCTCGGGCGGGTTCGCCGAGGCGGTCCGGTTGGCGCGCGAGGGCGACTGCGACTGGCTGTGGCTGGTGGACGACGACTCGTCCGCGACCCCTGAGGCGGTCGAGACCCTGCTGGCGGCCGCCCCCGCCGCCGACCCCGGCGTCGCGGCCCTCTGCCCCAAGGTCGTGTACGCCAGCGGCGAGCTGGACCGCAACCAGCGCGGACACTTCAGGCGACGGCTGATACCCCTGCCCGACAGCGCATACGTGGCCGGCACCTATCCGGACCTCGGGTTCCTATCGTTCGTCGGCACGCTCGTCCGCTCCGGCGCCGCCCGCTCCGTGGACCCGCCCAAGGCCGAGTTCTTCGTGTGGGGGGACGACGTGGAGTACAGCTTCCGGCTTCGGACTCGGGGGCGGATCGTGCTGGTGCCCGAGGCCGTGATGGTCCACAAGCGCGTGTCGCAGAGCTACACCAACCGACGCGCCCGGTTCTGGAACAGGGTGCTTCCGATCTCGCTGTTCCCGACGCCGCTAGAGCGCTTCTGGCAGAACCTGTGTGGACTGCGCAACTACATCTGGATGAAGCGCGAGTACGAGGGTCAGTCGGCGCTGTCGGCGGCCGGCACGACGGCGCAGTTCCTGGCCAAGCACCTGCTCTACGACGAGCAGCCGCTCCGCCGGGCCAGGTGGATCGTGCGCTTCGCGCGCGACGGGCGGCGCGGCCGGTTCGAGAACATCCCACCGTCCAGGTGGGCCGAGATGGTCAGGCGCGGGGATGTCTGACTCGATCCGCGCCGTGGTGGTCACCCACAACCGCAAGGCACTGCTGCTGGAGTGCCTGGAGGCCATCGCGCGCCAGACCCACCCGGTGAGCGGCGTGCTGGTGGTGGACAACGCGTCCACGGACGGCACGCTCGATGCTCTCCGCGCGAGCGGCATAGCCGACCGGAGCCGGGTCGACTACCTGCGTCTGGAGCGCAACGGCGGCGGAGCGGAGGGCTTCCACTACGGCGTGCGCCAGGCGCTGCGCTCCGGAGCGGACTGGATCTGGCTGATGGACGACGACTGCGAGCCGCGGCCCACGTGTCTCGCGGACCTCCTGGGGAGCCCGCGCGCCAGCGATCCGCGCACGGTGCTGCTCGCCCCGCTCGTCGAGTCGGCGGAGGGCGACGTCCTGCCGCTGAACCGCGGCTGGCTGCGCGCTCGCTGGTTCCGGGCGCCGCTGGTCGGCCTCTCGCCGGATCACTACGCGCGCGACGAGGTGGAGGTGCACCACGCGTCGTTGGTGGGCCCGTTGGTGCGCACGGAGCTGGCCGCCCGCGAGGATCCGCCGCGGCGTGACTTCTTCATCTGGTTCGACGACCTGGAGTGGGTCTCGCGGCTGCGGCGCCACGGTGGGCTCTGGCTGATCCCCCGGGCGCGGATCGTGCACAAGGATCCGCGGCCGATGGCCAGCCTGACCCTGTCCGCCCACTGGCGCGACTTCCGCCGCGGCCACGAGCTCGGCCAGTCGTGGAAGCGCAACTACGGCCTGCGCAACATCGTCTGGTGCGGCAGGCGCGACGGCTACGTCACGCGGGGGCGGCTGCTGAGCTACGTGGCGCTTGCGGCCGCGCGCACGCTGCTGTTCGAGTCGCATCGCCTGCGATCGCTTCGCCTGACCGTGCGCTACGCGGTGGACGGCTGGCGCGGGCGCTTCGTCAATCTGCCACCCAGCATGTGGGAGGAGCTGGCAACGCACCCGCGGCCACGGACGCTGCTCCAAGACGGTGCGCTGCGGTACGACGCCGACGTGGACACGCCGGTGCAAGCGCTGCCCGGAGCCGCCCCATGACTCCGACGGCCCCGCTGGTATCGCTGATCCTGCCGAACAAGAACAACGACCCCGTGCTCGACCTGTTCTTCGAGAAGCTCGCGGCGCACACCGACTACGCCAACTTCGAGCTGATTGCCGTCGACGACGGGTCGACCGACCGCAGCCTCCAGATCCTGCGTCGCTGGCGCGACTCCGGCCGCTTCCCGGCGTTCACCCTGATCGAGCGCCAGGCCAGCGGGATCATCCGCACGCTCAACGCCGGCCTGGAGGAGGCGCGCGGGGAGATCGTGGTCCGCCTGGACGGCGACAGCACGATCGAGACGCCGGGCTGGCTGCGTCGCATGGTCGACTTCCACCAATCCGACGATCGGATCGGAGTGGTGGTGGCCAAGATCGTGTTCGACTCCGGCCAGATCCACTCGCTGGGGATGAACATCGTGGGTCCCGAGGGCGTGCACGACCGCGGGACCGCGATCACCGAGCCGGTGGGGCGGCGGACGCTTGACATCGCCGTCGAGCGGCCCAACGAGTGGGAGGTCGAGGGCGCGGACCGGATAGCCGAGATCGACGGAGCGATCGGCTGCTGCACGATGTTCTCGCGCGATCTGGCCGAGCGGATCGGCGGCTTCGACACGATCTACGACCCGGTCGGATTCGAGGACTTCGACTTCGCGCTCGGCGCCCGGCGGCTCGGTTACAAGGTCTTCTTCTTCCCCGAGGTACGCGTGATCCACCGCGTCTCGCTGCGCAACCCGCGCACCGACGACTCGCGCCGCGAGCTGTGGCTCTGGCGCGCGCGGCGGCGGTTCGGCGACGCATTCCCGCTGTGGCTTCGCAAGCGCGTGGCGCGGGCGGCCAGGCTTGGCGACCACGACCCGGCCCGCATCGCGCTGCTCCGTCGCCACTACGAGAGCTGGAGCGAGAAGTGGGGCTTCGACCCGATCAACCCCGACATGGACGCCGTGCTCGCGCGCTACGGCGGGACCGAGGTGTGCTGGGCGTACGACGACGAGCGGCGCGAGGCTGGGGATCGGATCGTGGCCGCGTACCGCGATCGAACCCGCGCGCCGTCAGCCTGACCCCGGCTACCCTCGTCGCGATCGAATGAGCCCTGCATCCAGCGACAGCTACGACCTCCTGGTTGTGGGGGCCGGCTACGCCGGCTCCGTGATCGCCGAGCGCTACGCGTCGCTGTGCGAGGCGCGCGTGCTGGTCGTCGACCGCCGCGACCACATCGCCGGCAACGCCTACGACTATGTGGACGACCACGGCGTGCTGGTCCATCGCTACGGGCCGCACATCTTCCACACCAACGCGAAGCACATCGTCGAATACCTCTCGCGGTTCACCGAATGGCGTCCGTACGAGCACCGCGTCGTCGCCAAGGTGGACGAGCAGCTGCTGCCGATGCCGATCAACCGCGACACCGTCAACAGGCTGTACGGGCTGGACCTGCGCACGGAGGACGACGTGGAGGCGTTCTACGCCGAGCGCCGCGAGCCGATCGAGTACGTGCGCACGAGCGAGGACGCGGTGGTGGCCAAGGTCGGCCGCGACCTGTACGAGAAGTTCTTCCGCGGCTACACGCGCAAGCAGTGGGAACGCGACCCCTCCGAGCTGCACGCTTCGGTGTGCGCGCGCATCCCGATCCGCACCAACACCGACGACCGCTACTTCACCGACTGGCATCAGGCGATGCCCGTGGATGGCTACACGGCCATGTTCGAGCGGATACTCGACCACCCACTGATCGACGTGTCCGTGGACACCGACTTCGACGATGTACGCGACGAGGTCGACTACCGGCATCTCGTCTACACGGGCCCAATCGACAAGTTCTTCGACTACCGCTTCGGCGCACTGCCCTACCGCAGCCTGGAGTTCGACCTGAGGACGGAGCAGACCCCGGACGGCGCCCTGGTCCAGCCCGCGGGCTCGATCAACTTCCCGACCGAGGCCGTGCCGTACACGCGCACCACCGAGTTCCGGCACCTGACCGGCCAGTCGCCGCACGGATCGTCCACGATCGCGTACGAGTACCCGCGAAGCGAGGGCGATCCCTACTACCCGATCCCGCGCGACGACACCCGCGAGCTCTACAGGAAGTACGAGACCCTGGGGGAGGAGCTCCCGGAGGTCACGTTCGTCGGCCGGCTGG
Source organism: Thermoleophilaceae bacterium (assembly GCA_034664185.1). Classification (GTDB taxonomy): domain Bacteria; phylum Actinomycetota; class Thermoleophilia; order Solirubrobacterales; family Thermoleophilaceae; genus AC-37. The sequence continues at coordinate 2,215 of JAXDIC010000128.1, read as the reverse complement.
CCCGCTACCAGTACCTCAACATGGACCAGGTTGTGGGTCAGGCGCTGTCGACGTTCGATCGGATGCTCGAGCGCGGAGTCGGGCCCGTGGCGCCGCTCTCCAGGGAGTAGCCAGCCGCGTCGGGCTCGCCGAGCGCTGAGGCCGGCACGTGGGATCGTTCGCGCCCGTGCACGTCGGCCTCAACCTCGTCTTCCTCGTCCCCGGTGAGACCGGCGGGCGGGAGACCTACGCTCGCGAGCTGATCCGCGCCCTGCTGAGGGGCCACGACGACCTGCGGCTGACGGCCTTCGTGAACCGCGAGGCCGCCGATGCCGGCGCCTCCCGCTGGGAGGACGGGGTCGAGACGGTGACGGTCCCGGTCCGTGCGCGAAGCCGGGCCCAATGGGCGTTCGGAGAGCACGCGCTCCTACCCCGGCTGGCGGCCCGTGCCGGCGTCGAGGTGCTTCACAGCATGGCCAACACCGGGCCGGCACGCGGTGCCTACGCGCGCGTGGTCACCGTCCACGACCTGCTCTACCGGCGCTTTCCCGAGTTCCACTCGCGCGCCGCGCTGGCGGGTACCGCGGTGGCCATGACCGCCGCGATCCGGCGCGCGGACCGGGTTATCGCGATCTCGAACGCCACGCGCGCCGAGCTGGTGGAGCTGATGAGCACGCCCGCGGCGAAGATCGACGTGGTGCCGAACGGGGTGGCGGTGCCCGGCCAGGCGGCCGCCACCGACCCCGATGCCGTGCGCGACCGCTACGAGCTGGGCCGCCGGCCGCTGGTGCTCACGCTGGCGGCCCGACTTCGCCACAAGAACCTCCAGTCGATCGTCGAGGCGGCCGCGCTCATCCCCGCCGCGGAGCGGCCGCTCTTCGCGATCGCCGGGCAGAGCACGTCGCTCGACGCCGAGATCGCCGCGCGCGCCGTCGCCCTGGGGGTGAGCGAGGACGTTCGACTCCTCGCCTGGATCCCCGCCCCCGACGTCGAGGGCCTTTACGCCGCGGCCTCCTGCATGGCCTTTCCCTCCCTGTACGAGGGCTTCGGGCTGCCAGTGCTCGAGGCGATGGCGCGCGGCGTGCCGGTCGCGTGCTCGGACATCCCACCGCTGCGCGAGGTCGCTGACGGGGCGGCCGTCTACTTCGACCCGCGCTCGCCGCCCGAGCTGGCCGCCGCGGTGTCCGGCCTTCTGCGCGACACGGCGGATGCCGACTCCAGGCGCGCCGCAGGGCTCGAGCGTGCGCGCGGCTTCAGCTGGGACGCCACCGCGAGGCTCACCGTCGCGAGCTACCGGCGAGCGCTTGCGGACTGGCAGTCCTCTTAGTCTTGTCGGCTGAGTGTCGACCGTGAGCCCAGAGCCGCCCGTCCTGGCGCCCGACGTCCTCGACACGGGCGCGGCGGGCGGCAAGGCGATCCGCGGCGGCATCCTGCGGACGGCCGGATTCCTGATCGGCATGCTCATGTCGTTGGTCTCGGTGCCGCTGATGGTGCACCACCTCGGCCCGGCCGACTACGGGCGCTACATCACCGTGTCCTCGATCGTGTTCATCATCGGCGGGGCGACGGAGGCGGGGCTCACCCAGCTCGGCGTACGCGAGTACTCGCTGCTCCACGGGGCCGAGCGCGAGCACTACCTACGGAACATCGCGGGACTGCGCTTCGTGCTGACCGCGGCCGGCGTGGCCCTCGCGGTGGCCCTGACGGCCGTCACCGGCGCACAGCGCGCAGTGGTCGAGGGCACGGCGATCGCCGGGCTCGGACTGCTCCTGGGACTCACCCAGCAGACGTACGCGATCCCCCTCACGGCGCACCTGCGCCTGGGCTGGGTATCGGCGCTGGAGCTGCTCAAGCAGACGGTGTTGACCAGTCTCATCGTCGCCTTCGTGGTGATCGGAACGGGCCTCCAGCCGTTCTTCGTCGCCAGCGTCGGCGCCGGGCTGGCGGTGCTGGCCGTCACCCTCGCGCTCATCCGCCGCGAGGCGTCGCTGCGGCCCGGCGCCGACCTGGCCGTGTGGCGCCGCGTGCTGCGCGACGTGCTGCCCTACGCGGTGGCCGCCGCGGTGGGGCTCGTCTACTTCAGGCTGGCCGTGGTGCTGCTGTCCTACGTCGCGTCGCCGCGCGAGACCGGCATCTACTCCACGGCGTTCCGCGTGGTGGAGGTGATCGGCGTGATCCCGTGGCTGGTCGTCTCCTCTGGCTTCCCCATCCTGGCGCGCGCGGCGCGCGACGACCA
>JAXDIC010000104.1:0-17794 GCA_034664185.1 Thermoleophilaceae bacterium | reverse complement strand
GGGTACGCGGCGTGGGCCTACGGAACGTTGGACACGCTGTTGCAGTCGGACCGCGCCGTGTCGATCCCGTCGCCGCCGTCGCAGCTGTCGTTCGGGTAGTCGAGTACGGAGTCGCCCTGCATGTCATCGTCGCCGCTGCCGCCGTGCAGTTGGTCGGTCTGGTCGCCACCGTTGAGGAAGTCATCGCCGCTGCCGGCGAAGATCGCGTCATCGCCCTGGCCGCCCGAGAGCTCATCGTCGCCGCTGCCGCCGGTCAGGATGTCGCGCCCGCCCTCGCCGCAGATGAAGTCGTCGCCACCGAGCCCGTGGATCTGATCCGCGCCCTTGCCCCCGACGATTACGTCGCTGCCGTTGGTCCCGTAGATGACGTCGTTGCCCGACGTCCCGAGGATGGTCGCCTTGCGACCCAGACATTTGCGCGATCCCGCACCAGGAGAGGAGCCGACCACGAGCAGACTCGAGAGAATGACTGCCAGCACGGCGGCGCTCGCCAGGATGGTCTTAGCCGGTACTCCGCGTGCCCCGCTCATCGCGCCCTCCGTTCGCCGCCTCGTTCCGAGCCTAGCGCTATCGCCTCGGGGAGGGAGCAACCGAGCGGCCTCTCGGTGCCAATGGAACAGCCCCGGTGAGGCCTTGCATACAAGGTAGTCTCAGGGCACTGCGGCCTTGAGGAGGGTGCAATGCGGAGACATCTAACCGTCGTAACTGTGATGGCAGTGGGATCCTTGATGGCAAGTGGCGGGACGGCCCTCGCCAATTCGCCGGGCTACTACGGGGACGTGAGCGGCGGAAACTACGGCAACTCCGGGAACGCGCCAGGGCAGGCCAGGGCGGCCGATAACTGCGTGTCGGTCTTCGACCGCCAAGGCGCCAACGGCGTCTCACCTGGAGGGGGCCCCAAGTCCACGACGCCACCGTTCACGCAGCCCACCAACTGCGACCATTTCTTCCAGTCGGACAGCTTTCCCGGTGGCCCGGTGATCGGCCCGAACAAGTAGGAATCGTCGCCCGCTCGTGATTTTGGCGGGGGATCCATGTCACAGTCCCGGTGAACCCGGTGCGGGAAAAGTGGAAGTTCTAGGTTGCCGGGTCCGGCCCGACGCCACGGCTTAGCTCACGCCCGGTGATCAAGGTCCCGAGCCAGCAAGCAACCATTGCGATGGACATTATGGGACGATTCTCGAACCCGTCCCTGATTCGGGTGATGGAGGACCTGCTTGGGGCAGCTCAGCGTCGGAAAGCCCGATGAGCAGGGTGGTTCGAGGTTTTCATTTTGTCCCCCGGCCTCATCGTACGCTCGGTTTCCACGATCAGTCCAGCGAGACTGGCTGCTTCCTGCTCAAGAAGTTCTTGACAATCACCGGGGACCGAGTTAGGGGTCGATGTCAGGCCGGAAGCCGGGTAGGGGCAGGAGAGCCTTAGGACTCGCAGGGGAGAGCCCCGGACCAGGGGCCGAGGTTTACACGTTCCAGAGCTGTTGCGTCTCGGCAGCTCAGTGATGCCCGTCGGCCAAGAATACGCGCGCGGCCCGTCCGGATAACACCCGGGCGGCGTCGAGTGCGGCCGATCTCCCCGACCGTTTCCCAGCCGGCCTCTCGGACGCGGTCGACGACGCCACGCACATCGTCGACCTTGAAGGCGACGTGCCGGAGCCCAGGACGGTTCGCGGCCGGCGCCAGCTCTTGAGCGCCGGCGGAAGGCGAGTGGAAGCGCACCACCACGAACATGTCGCTGGTCGGCGACCGGCCGGGCTGACCGCTGTCAGTCACCCAGCCGGCCCCACAACGCCGGCAGCGCAAAGCAGAGCGCTATGAAGGCCAGGAGCGCCATTACGCTCGCTCCGACGAGCCTCAGGACGTTGCCCCCGGTCGGTGTGCCGAGCACGACTCGCGGAGCGTTGGCGACAATCGGCTGCGACGACTTTCCGGCGGCCATGATCTGGTAGCTGCCCGAGCGCGCGACCTGCACGGTCAGAAACGCCCGCGCGTCCACAAACGAGCTGCCGGTGTGGAAGTTCCCGGCGTACGGGTGGAGCGCCAGCGCCCGGCGCGCCGGCGTCTCGATCCGCACCGTCACTCCGTGGGGCCGCGCGAGCCCGATGCCGCCGGTAATGCCGGCCTCGTAGTAGATGACGTACTTGCCGGCGTCCAGTCGCACCTTGCGGCTGCCGGGCACGGGGGTGCGGGTCGCCCCAATGCGTGCGTTGTGCAGCTTCGGGGCCGTGCGCTTGACGAGGATGAGCCCCGCCGCGAGGCACCCGGCCATCAGCAGGACTGTGAGCGGCAACGCTAGCCGCGTGCCCGGGCTCGCGCCGCGACGCGCCACCTGCCGCTCGCCCATCGGATCGGCTCCATCGTGCGCGAGAGCGTGCGCTGCCCGCCGTCGCTCGCTCTCGAACTGCTGCTCGGTCAACGCGCCCGACCTGCGGCGCCCGGTCACAACCCCTCGTCGCCCTCCTCGAGGATCCCGGCGGCCCGGTATTGCGCGATGAGCATCTTGCGCTGAGCGGGGTCCTGGATGTACTTGAGGGTGCGCCGCGCGTTGTCGGCCGCCATCTGGCGCATCTGCGGCGCCATCGCCCCCAGCGCCGCCCCGCCGGCCGCGGGAATCGCCGCCGGCGGACCGGTTTCGGCCTGTCCCACCGCGTCCATGATCTGCTTCTGCATGTCGGCGACAGGCCTGTTGCGGGCCTCCGCGCCGGCGATCGAGTCAGCCATTCGCGTCTCGATCTGGCTCGCGGCCGAGGGCACCTCGTCCCACAGGATCTCGACGTCGTTGGGATCACCGGCGGACACGAGCGCCGGAAGCCCGGCTCCGCTGAGGTCGTGCTGAAGCCGCGGGAACCTGAACTTGTGCACGAAGAGCGCGTACGGGTCCCTGCCGGGGACGTTGACGGCGAGCACGGCGGCACTGTTCTGCTCGAAGTTCACCGAGTGGCCGGTGTGCTGATTGGTCCAGAACTGCCCGCGGATCGTCGCGACCAGCACCACCGCGCGCACCTTCCCTTCGGGCGCGGGGGCTTGAGCAGCCTTCTGCATCGATTGCTCGAAACGATCAGCGCGCGTGGTGTCGACGTCCGCCTCGGCCACGCCGCGCGCCTGGGCCACCCTGCGCCGCGCGCCGTGCGGGTCCGCGAGCGTCGGGTCGTTGGCCGCCGCCCGGTCCTCCATGGACGCAACCGCGTCCCAATCGATCTCGAACTTGTCCGGCGCGGCGGGATCGATCGTGACTGTTACGTCCATGCCCGGCACGAGCCAGTGTTGCTCCTTGAATCTGAACTTCCCGGCCACCACGGATGGGCCAGAGCCGGTGTCGACGAGGATCCGCACCGTCCCGTGCGATCCCGCGCCCATCGGTGGTGCTCCCTGAGGCGGTGCCTCCGCCTCGACGACGAGAGCGCTCGCCCGACCCCCGTCGCCCGCCTTGTCGCCGCCCCGTCTGAAGAGTCCTATGGCGTCACTCCTGCCGTGTCAATCCGGCTGCGCGGCTGCGGCGCAGGCGGATCAGAAATATACCGGTTGACCCGGCGTCTTGCTAAGGCAAGCGAGGAGACCCGAAGCTTCACGGCCAACAAAGCGACCTCTCTGACGGGCTTCTTCAAAGCCGATGGAGACGGTGGGAATCGAACCCACGTCCGCGGGCGCGTGAAGGTCAGCTTCTACGAGCGTAGCCGGCTCTCTGATCTCGCCTCCCGCTCGCCGTGCCGGCGGGGTTGCGGGAGGCCAGCCCTCTTGAATGTCCCGGCCGCGACGAGGGCAAGCGCGGCCGGTGGAGCCCGTTTCTGATGCCGGCGATCCACCCCACGGGCCGAGGGCGGGCCGACACTCGCTGGCCTAGGGTTTAGCTAGGCGGCGAGAGCGTACTCGTGAGAGTCCGCACTTATGGTTTTCCCGGTTGTTTTACGAGGCCTACCGGGAACCTCGACTCGCAACCGACCTCACGGAACGTCCACGTCGAAGCCTGTCGTCCCCGTGTGATCGCCCTCAATGGTAGTCGGGCAGGTTCGCCGCGGCCACCGGCGAACGAGGTTGCACGAATGGCGCGAATGTGCCGAAAGAAGCTTTAGAGCGGGCTGATCGTCGCCTGCCAGAATGAATCGACAAGCCATGCCCTACGAGCCCACCCCCCACGCCGACACCCCGCCGCCGCTTTCGCTGGGCGATCTGCCCGCGCCGGAGCAGCAGACGGCGACGGCCGACTACTACCCGCCGACGTACACGCCCGAGCCGGTGGATCGCGCGCCGCTCCACAAGCGGGTGGGCGGCGCCATCATCGCGGCGATAGCCGTGATCGCGAAGTTCGCGGCCAAGCTGAAGGGGCTGGCGCTGCTCCTTCCCAAGCTGAAGCTGCTCACGACGTCGGCGTCGATGCTGGTGTCGGTCGCGGCGTACTCGATCATCTGGGGGTGGCAGTTCGCGGCGGGCTTCGTGCTGCTGCTGCTGGTTCACGAGATGGGACACGTGCTCCAGCTCAGACGCGAGGGAGTGCCGGCCAGCGCGCCGCTGTTCATTCCCTTCATGGGCGCCGTCGTGGCGATGAAGAAGATGCCCAAGGACGCCGCCATGGAGGCACGAGTCGGCCTGGCCGGGCCCATCCTCGGGTCGATCGGCTGCCTGGTCCCGCTCGCCCTGTACGCGGCCACCGGCAACAACCTCTTCCGCGCGCTGGCGTTCACCGGCTTCTTCCTCAATCTGATCAACCTGCTGCCCGTGCTCCCGCTCGACGGCGGGCGCGCGATGGCCGCGCTTTCGCCGTGGATGTGGTTCGTCGGGTTCGTCCTCCTGGTCGCGGGCATGATCTTCTTCCCCACCCCGATCGGCATCCTGATCCTGCTCCTCGGCGGCATGGAGACCTGGCGCCGCTGGAAGCAGCGCAAGTCCCCCGAGAGCCAGGCCTACTACAAGGTCAAGCCCGCCACTCGCGCCGCCGTGGCCGTCGTCTACCTCGGCCTTGTCGTCGCGCTGTTCGCGGGCATGCACTTCTCGCACCTCACGCGCACGCTCTAGTCGTCTATTGCCGCTACCCACGGCGGTGGTCGGCCAGCGCGCGGTCGATCTCCCGGCGCTGGTCGCGGTCCTTCAGCGCGCGCCGCTTGTCGGCGAAGTCCTTGCCGCGTGCCAGCGCGATCTCGACCTTCGCGCGCGGGCCCTTGAAGTACACGCGCGTGGGCACGAGAGTGAGCCCCTTCTCGGCCGTCTTGCCGATCAGCCGCTCGATCTCGCGCCGGTGCAGGAGCAGCTTGCGCACGCGCTCGGGGTCGTGGTTCTCGCGCGATGCCGGCGCGTACGGCGCGATGTGCACGTTGTGGAGCCAGACCTCTTCGTCGTGCAGGGCCGCGTATCCGTCCTTCAGCTGCACGCCGCCGTCGCGCAGCGACTTGACCTCGGAGCCCTCGAGCACGATCCCGCACTCCCACTTCTCGAGGAGGTGGTAGCGGTGCGCCGCCTGCCGGTTGGTGGCCACGTCCCCGGCCGCCGCCTTTCGCTTGCCCTTTCCCTTCGCCATGCCAGCCTCAGTCTGGCGCGAGCTGGAGGTCCGCGCGACCGCGGGCGGGCTCCACCCGGCCCACCTGGACGCGCACCGCGTCGCCGTAGCGCAGGGCATGTCCGGAGCTCTCGCCGATCAGCGCGGTCTCCTCTTCGTTCAGCTGGTACCAGTCGCCGCGGATCCGGCGCACCGGCAGGAAGCCCTCGTAGCCCTCGTCGCCGAAGCGGACGAACGCCCCGCTCGAGATCACGCCCACGACCTCGCCGTCGAACGCGGCCTCCCAGCCGTCCTCGTGCAGGCGCCGCTCGAGCAGGAAGCAGAGGCAGACGTCGTCCGCGTCGCGCTCGATCTTCATCGCCTCGCGCTCGGCGCCCGAGCTGTGCTCCGCCGCCTCCGGCAGCTCGTCCGCGCGCGGCGCCGCGTCGTCGAGCCCCAGTGACGCCAGGAGCGCACGGTGCGCCACCAGGTCCGGGAAGCGGCGGATCGGCGAGGTGAAGTGGCAGTAGCGCGGGCTGGCCAGCCCGGCGTGGCCGACGTTGCGCGGCGAGTAATACGCCTGGCGGAGCGAGCGCAGCACCAGCGACCCGAGCGCGAAGCGGCCGCGGCCCGTCCGGCGGACGTGCTCGGCCACGAGGCGACTTGCCTCGGCCACGATCTCGCTGGCCTGCTGCGGGCTCATCTGCGGCGGGACGGGCGGTGTGGGCACCTCGAGGCTGGCCAGCTGGTCGATCAGCCGCTCGACCGCCTGCGGCTGCGGCCGTTCGTGCACCCGGTACAGCGTGGGCACCTGGCGTCCCGCCAGGTAATCCGCCACCCGCTCGTTGGCCAGGATCATCAGCTCCTCGATCATCCGGTGCGACTCGGTCTGCTCCTCGTGATGGACCGCGACCACATGCCCGCGCGCGTCGAACTCGAACTCCGGCTCGGCCGACTCGATGGCCAGCGAGCCGCGCTTGTCGCGGCGCTCGCGCAGCGCGGCGGCCACCCCGCGAGCGGCGGCGAGAGGCTGGGCCCACGGATCCTCGGCGCGCTCCTGGCCCGCGAAGATCCGGTCGACCTGGTCGTAGGTGAGGTATGCGTCGCTGCGGATCCGCGAGCGATGGAACGCGACCGATCGCGTCTCGGCTCCGTGCATGACCAGCTCGACGGTCACGGCCAGGCGCTCCTGACCGGCCACCAGGCTGCAGGCGCCGCTGGACAGCGCCAACGGCAGCATCGGCTCCACGGCGCCGGGCACGTAGACGCTGGTCGCCCGCCGTAAGGTCTCGCGCTCCAGCGGCGTGCCGCGGCGCACGTACGCGCTGACGTCAGCGATGTGCACCCAGACGCGCGTGGTGCCCTCGCCCTCGCGCGTGGCCGAGATCGCGTCGTCGTAGTCGCGTGCGCTGGCCGGGTCGATGGTGAAGGTGGGAAGGTCGGTCAGGTCGCGACGCGGCCGCTCGTCGGCCGCCGGGGCGCCCGCCACCGCCTCGGCCTCGCTCTCCACGGCCCGCGGGAATGCCCTGTGCAGGCCGCGGTCGATCATGAGCGCCTCGAGCACGTCGCGCGCCACGTCCGGACGGCCCAGGGAGCGCGCCACCCGCGGGCCGCGCTTGCCCCAGCCGAGCAGCACGAGGTCGCCGGCGCCGGCCGCTCGGCGCGAGCCGCCGCCGTCCAGGGTCAGCTGCCGCCCGCGCTCGAACACCGGCTCGGCCACCAGGAAGCGGCCGCGCTTGGACAGCACGGCCACGCGCGGCTCGTCCAGGCGGCCGCGCGGCGCCGCGCGCGCCGTCGCGCTCACCTGACCTTGGCGAACAGGACGTCGAGCGCGATGGGCAGGGCCTCGTCGCGCGGCGTCTTCGGCACGTCGCGGGCGGGCACCGTGGGCACGATCCCGTTGTGCGCCAGGTTCTCGCCCTTCGGCAGGAAGTAGCTGCCCACGGTCAGGTCGAGGATGCCGCCGTTCTGCAGCGACTGGACGTTCTGGAAGACGCCCTTTCCGTAGGTCTTCTGCCCCACCACGGTGGCGCGGCCGCGATCGCGCAGCGCGCCGGTGACGATCTCAGCGGCGCTGGCGGAGCCGCCGTCCACCAGCACCACCATCGGCTGCGTGGGCGCTATCACCTGGCCCTCGGCGTTGAAGACGTGCTTCGGCTGGGTGCGGCCGCTCGTGGAGACGATCGGTCCGCTCTTGATGAACAGGCTGGCGGTGAGCACGCCCTCCTCCAGCAGGCCGCCCGGATTGCCGCGCAGGTCCAGCACGATGCCCCGCGCTCCCTTGCGGAGCAGCGGCAACAGCTTGTCCGCGACCGCTCCGTGGGCGCCCGTGTCGAACGCCGCGAGGTTCACGTACGCCAGCGGCACGCCCTTGTGGCGGATCAGCTTGCCGGTGGCGATCGGCACGGTGATGCGCTCGCGCGGGACACGAAGCACGCGCGGCTTGGACGCGCCCGGGCTGAGCACCGACAGGTTCACGGTGGTGCCCGCCGGGCCCTTGATGCGGCCGGTCGCCACGCTGCTGGGCACCCCGGCGATCGAGCGCCCGTTGACCGCCACGATCAGGTCGTCCTTCCTGATCCCGGCGCGCTTGGCGGGCGAGCCGTCGAACACCATCACCACGCGCAGGCCGCGCTTGTTGGCGTTGATCGTCATGCCGACGCCCTCGAACCCGTGGCTGAGCGACTGGCGGAAGAGCTTGGCCTCGGCGGGCGTCAGGTAGTGCGAGAACTGGTCGTGCAGCGAATCGACGATGCCCTTGAGCGACGCCTCCTCGAGCTGCTTGCGGCTGACCTTCTTGTAGAAGCTGTGCTCGACCTGGTTGATCAGCTCGACGCGGGTGGCGCGATCGTCCTCGACGAACACCTTGCGCAGCCCCGTCGGCAGGTCGCCCGGGTGGCCGCCCAGGTAGAGGCCGGCGGCGAGCGCGAGGATCGCGCAGACGAGCGCGATTACCGGTGTTGCGAGTCGGTCCATGAAAGAGAACGCGCCGGGTTGCGGCGCGCCGTCAAGGGTAGCCGGCGCCGTACGGCGGCCGGTGGCTACTCGGGCGCCACGCGGTAGCGCAGGAAGAGATGGCCGCCGGCGTGCAGCACCGAGAGGAGCTCCATCTCGACCGGAGGGTGGAGCGGGGGCCCGAAGACGATTGTGGGCTCCGCGCCGCCCGCCAGCTTGGGAGCGAGGGACAGGAAGAGCTCGTCCACCAGCCCCTCCCGCAGCAGGGCGCTGTGGAGCACCGGACCGCCCTCGCAAAGCACGAGCTCAACGCCGTGGCGCTCGCGCAGCAGCTCGATGAGCGGTCGAAGCGTGAGCAGCCCGGGGTCGGCTTCCAGCTCCTCCGCTCGGGGTGCGACGTCGGGGGGACGCAGGTACTCGACTCGCGCCGCGCAGCCCTCGAGCTCCCGGTCCGAGCCGGTGACGATGACCACGCGCGCGTCCGGGTCCTGGAGCAGCGGGATGCCCGGGTCCAGCGACAGCCGCGCGCTGACGATGACCGCCAGCGGCTCGGGCTCGAGACCCGCTTGGCGGCGGCGCTCCCTGCGGTCGGGGTCGCGGATCAGCCGCCCGTAGCGCTCCGCGGACACGGTGCCGGCTCCGACCATCACGGCGTCGGCCTGTGCGCGCAGCTCGTGGAAGAGCTCGCGGTCGGCCTCGTTGCCGATCGGGCCCGAGCGTCCGCCGATCGCCACCCGTCCATCCGCCGTGGACGCGAAATTGACGGCGACGTACGGCCGCTCGGCGCGAACCGCGGCCTGGGACCGCAGCGCGGCCGCTGCCTCCTGGGCGTCCAGCTGCCCCCTTTCCGGGAGGATTTTCTCGAAAGTCATGCTCAATCAGCGTATTGGTGGCCCGCCACCGAACCGGGCGTGAGTTTTGTCCGTATAGCGCGTTACAGGTCTGACGGCGAGGGAACCATCGTTGTGGAATCAAGCGTCCGGACTCGCCCGACGATCCTGGGGATGAAGCGCCCGTGACCCCTCGCCAAGTCATAGAACCGGCCCGCCTGGCGGGCTCCGCTCTGCTCCACACGCAGACCGACGCCCGGCTGGTCGACCTCGCGCGCGCGGGCAACGATCGCGCGTTCGAGGCGATCGTGTCGCGCTACCGCCGGCCGCTGCTGCGCTACTGCAGCGGGATCCTCCCGCCCGAGCGCGCGGAGGACGCGGTCCAGCAGGCGTTCCTCAACGCCTACCGCGCGATCAGCGCGGGTGAGGGCGAGATGCGCCTCAAGGCGTGGCTGTACCGCATCGCCCACAACGCATCGCTCAACCTGCTGCGCCAGAACGGCTGGAGCTACGACCAGATCCCGGAGGACTTCGACGGCGTCGTCCAGCCGCCGCAGGCGGTCGAGCAGAGCGAGCGCATCCGCGAGGTCGTCAAGTCGGTCAAGGAGCTTCCCGAGCGGCAGCGCAACGCGATCGTCTTGCGCGAGCTGGAGGGCCGGTCGTACGAGGAGATCTCCTTGGCGCTGGGCGTGACGGACGGCGCCGTGCGCCAGCTGCTCAACCGGGCGCGGACCACGTTGCGCGCGGCGGCCACGTCCATCACTCCCCCGCACCTGATCGCGCGTCTGGCGGACGGCGGGCCGCCCAGCGCCCCGTTCACCGAGCGCATCGCCGAGCTGTCGATGGGAGCCGGAGCCGCGGCGACGGTCGCGAAGGTCGGCACCGCGTTGCTCGTGGCGGGCGCGGTGGCCGGCGGCGTCAGCGTCGGCCCGCTTCACCACTCTTCCCGCGACGGCCGCGCCAAGGCAGCCAACGCCGCTGGCGGCGGGGCGGCCGGCGCGTCCGGTCTGACCGCGTCCGGCAACGGTGCGACCGGCGGCCTTGGTGCGGCGCTCCGGACGAGCCTGGCCGCCGTGGGCATCCACAGCGAGCAGGGGGTCTCGAGCTCCAGCGGCCGCGCACGAGGCGGCAGCTCGGCACACTCCGACACGCTGGCCGCGCTGTTCGGCGGATCGAGCGGCAAGGGCTCGGGCGATCGCGGCGGGTCGGGATCGGGCAGCGGCTCGGGCGACGGGCATCGCTCGGGCTCCGGGTCGGGCGGCGACTCATCGGGGTCGGGCTCCGGCGGAGACCGCTCCGGGTCGGGCTCGGGGTCCGGCTCCGGGTCGGGCTCGGGCGATGGGTCCGGCGACGGGCATCACTCCGGCAGCGGGTCCGGGACGGACGGCTCCGGCGACAGCACCCCCAGCGACGGCACCCCCACGAACAGCACCCCGACCGGGACCGGCACGGGCATCGTGCTACCGCCGACCATCGGCAGCGGATCCAGCGGCAGCGGCTCCGGGCATGGAACAGAGAGTCCGGACCCGCCGGAATCGCCGGACGGCAGCACCCCGCACTAGAGCAGCATCGCGCGCTGATCGGGGCGAGCGCGCCCATTCGCCGAGGTCGCGTGAGCTTTCGCGGCCCGGCGTGTTCCAGAGGCAAGCAGCACGCAGTCCCCATAACGCCCAGGGAGGCATGAAATGAACAAGATCAGGCTGATCGTCCTAGGAGCTCTCGCACTGGCCGTACTGGCCCTGCCGGCCACCGCTCTGGCACGCGATCGCAACCACGACAAGATCCCCGACAAGTGGGAGAAGAAGTTCCACCTGAGCACCACGAAGAACGTGGCCAAGAAGGATCCCGACAAGGACGGGCTCAACAACCTGCAGGAGTTCAAGACCGGTACCAACCCGCGCAACGCCGACACCGACAGCGACGGCCTGAAGGACGGCGCCGAGGTCAAGGTGGGCGACGACCCCACCAACAGCGACACCAACCACGACGGCGTCGAGGACGGCCAGGAGATCTCCGGAACGGTGCAGCACTTCGACAGCGCCACGGGTCAGCTGACGATCCTGCTCGCGGACGGGACCACCACCCGCTCGGGCTCGGTGACCAGCGCGACTGAGATCAAGTGCGAGGGTGGCGATGGCGGACAGCTGCACGCCTCGCGTCACGGCTCGGACGAGGGCGGCTCTGGCGACACGTCCGGTACCTCCGGCACGGGCGATGGTGCCAGCCACGACTCGGGCGACGAGCACGGCGGCGACGATAGGTCCGCCTGCACCACGGCCGACCTGACGGACGGCCGCGTGGTCCACGAGGCGGAGCTTGGCACCGACGCCAACGGCCAGCCGACCTTCACCAAGGTCGAGCTCGACCGGCAGTAACCGCAGAGACGGCGCACCCCAGCCGGGCGGGCGGTCGGCCTTCGGGCCGGCCGCCCGTCGTCGTTCTACGAGGGGCTGATCGCGACCATCCGCTCGATCGGCACCCGCGCCCGCTCGGCCAGCTCGGGGTCGACCTTCACGGTGTAGGCGGGCCCGCCGTCGCGCAGGGCGTCGCGCAGCTTGGGCAGCGTGATCATCTTCATGAACTGGCAGACGGCCGCCGGGTTGGCGGGCACGAACGTCTTGCCCGGGTTCTCCTCCTCCAGCGGGTGCAGCATCCCGGTCTCGGTTGCCACGATGAAGGTCTCCGCGTCCGAGCTCCGTGCGTGCTCCAGCATGCCGCCGGTCGAGAGCATGTGGGTGTTGCTCGCGTCCACGTCGCCGCTGGCCACGTACTCCATGACCGAAGTGGAGCAGCCGCACTCGGGGTGGATCAGGAAGTCGGCCCCGGGATTCTCCTCGCGCACCGAGGCGATGTCGCTCGGGCGGATGCCGGCGTGCACGTGGCACTCGCCCATCCAGACCTCCAGCTTCCGGCCGGTGACCTTCTCCACGTAGGAGCCCAGGAACATGTCCGGGCCGAACAGGATCTCCGTGTCCTCGCCGTGCTCGCGCCAGATGTGCTCGACCACCTGGACGGCGTTCGACGAGGTGCAGCAGTAGTCGGTCTCCGCCTTCACCTCGGCCGTGGTGTTCACGTACATCACGACGACCGCACCGGGGTGCTCAGCCTTCCACCCGCGCAGCTGGTCGGCCGTGATCGAGTCGGCCAGCGAGCAGCCCGCCTCCAGATCGGGGAGCACGACGGTCTTCTCCGGGCACAGGATCGAGGCCGTCTCGGCCATGAAGTGGACGCCGCAGAAGGCGATCGTGTCTGCCCCGGCCGCCGCGGCCTGGCGGGAGAGTCCGAGCGAATCGCCCACGTAGTCCGCCACCCTCTGGATCTCGGGCACCTGGTAGTTGTGGGCCAGGATGACCGCGTTGCGGGACTCCGCCAGGGCGCGGACCTCGCGCGTGAGCGCGGGGATGTCCTCGAGCACCAGAGGTGCGTCTAGGGTTGCCCCTGCGGGGCCTGTGGGGGACTGCATGTTTCGAACCTCCGGTCGAGGGATCGAAATGAGGCCGGCGCGGCTCGCGCTTGGCCACCTGGAAGTCTAGATGATCGACCCTCTAGCGGACCGGAAGCTGGAGCCGCGCGGCATCGATCGTGACCGTGGATGGCACGTTGTCGGCCCGCAGGAAGGTGGAGTCGTCCTGGAGCAGCTCCAGCTGCAGCTCGTGGCCCGGCAACACGCGCCAGGCGTTGCCGAACATCTCGTACTCGATGGTGGCCGGGCCCATGGCGGGTCCGCCTCGATAGGCCCCGCGCGTGACGAGCGTCCTGGCCCCGCCCGGGGCCACGTCCCACAGCCGGCTGTTGAGCTCGAAGTCGGGGGCCGTGGAGCGGTATGTCAACTTGAGCTTGGGCAGCCCGGCGAGGGTGAGGCCCGACCCCGTGGGTATCCGGTAGGAGGCGATCCCGGCCGCGGGGGCGGCCGCCCCAGCCGTGATGCAGCCCCTGCCGCGCTGCTGGGAGGCCACGACCGGGTCGATGGTGGGACCGCCGTTGTCGGCGACCCTGGAGGTGGTCTGCCGCGGACCGCCGAGGTCGAACGTCAGGACGTGCCGTGCCAGCCGGTCCCAGTTGGGCGCTCGCACCACCGGGCCGAACGCCTTCGGGTCGCAGTTGGTGATCGCGGCCCGCACGTCGAAGCGCGGCCGGCGGCCACGATGGCGCAGGTAGCGGTCCAGCACGCGGTTGCCCAGGTCGTGCAGACGGCTCAGGTCCGGGATCTTGACCAGCGCGGTGAGGTGCTCGAAGTCGCCCAGGTAGAGCCCGATCGGATAGCCCGGACTGGCCTGGCGCAGCCGGCGGTACATCCTGAGCGCCTCGATCGGCGGGAAGATCGGGTCGGTCCATCCCTGGCCGGCAAGTACGGGCACCCGTCGCACGCGATGCTTGCGGAGGGCCGTGAAGTAGCCGTCCTGGTAGAAGGCGGAGCGCTCGTCGGTCAGCCCGCGCGTGGCATCCGCGATCACCGGGTCGCCGCCGTACGGCTCGCCCGCGTTGACCCGCACCAGCCACCCGAAGGTCTGCTGGGGCAGCTTGCTGTTGGCCGTGGCGAGGAACCCGTCGATCAGCGTCTGCTTGGCGATGCCGGTGGGGTCGCGGGCCGTGGCGGGATCGACGCCCGTCGAGAGGTGGCGGCCGTTGGGGACCAGCGAATACAGCAGGTCCGTCCACGTGTAGGTGGGCACGTCCACGGCGAGCTTCAGCAGCTTGCCGCGCGGGCTCCGCCAGGTTCCGTACTCGAGCTTGGGGTCGGGCCGGGTGGTCAACAGGAGCCAGGCCTGGCCGCCGCCGTACGAGCTGCCGATCACGCCGATCCGGCGCGGGTCGATGCGCGCCAGCGAGGGCCCGGCGTCGGCCAGCAGGCCGGTCAGATGCTGGGTGTCGCGCACCTCGAGGTTCTTGCTGGCCAGGCCGATCTGGCCGCCCGAGTCGCCGTGCCCGCGCGCCGTGTAGTTGAGCACCGCGTAGCCGCGCGAGGCGAACCAGACGTTGTTCCAGTGGACGGTCTTGTAGGCGTCCGCGCCGCGGTCGGGGCCGACGCCCCCGCGCGTGGCGCTCAGGTACTCGGCCTTGGTCGTCAGGAAGCCGTGAAGGAAGACGATGAGCGGCAGGCGGCGCTTGGTCTTCTTTGCGGGGAGCGTGACGGTGGCGTCGAGGGGAGTGCCGTCGAAGCTGGACAGCTTGGCGGTGCAGATGCGGTAGCGGGCCTTGTCCGGGCTGGTTTGGGCGTGGCAGCTTGCCTTGAGGGCGGCGAGGGGGTCGGGCGGCGCGGCCCCAGCCGTCGCCGTCATCACGAAAAAAGCAGCAACAAGGGCGGGGCCCAGGCGTGTTTTCAGGACCTGGTTGCACTTAGTCTCGCTATGCGAGATCAACTGCAACCACGTCGGGAGATCGGGCCTCATAGCGGGTCCAGGCGGAGGCTCAGGTCGAGGGCCGGGGCCGAGTGCGTGAGGGCGCCGACGCTGATGAAGTCGACGCCCGTCTCGGCGATCGCGCGGACGGTGTCGAGCGAGATGCCGCCCGAGGCCTCGAGGGTGGCGCGGCCGGCGGTCCTTCGCACGGCCTCGGCCATCTGCGGAGTGTTCATGTTGTCCAGCAGTATCGCCTGCACGCCCGCGGCCAGCGCCTCTTCCAGCTCTTCAAGCGTCCGGACCTCCACCTCAACAGCCATGCCGTGCGGAGCCGCCGCGACCGCCAGCCGCGCGGCGGGCCCGACACCGCCCGCCGCGGCGATGTGGTTCTCCTTGACGAGCATTGCGTCGTACAGCCCGGAGCGGTGGTTCAGGCCCCCGCCCGCCAGCACGGCCTGCTTCTCCAGCGCCCCCAGGCCCGGCGTGGTCTTGCGCGTGTCCAGGATCCGAGCGCCCGTGCCGTCCACGGCCGTCACGAAGCGCGCCGTGAGCGTGGCGATGCCCGACAGGCGGCCGAGGAAGTTGAGTGCCACCCGCTCCCCGCGAAGGATCGCGGCGGCGTCGCCGGCCACCTCGGCCACGAGTCCGCCCTCGCGCCACTCGCCCTCCCCCACGTGCGCGTGCCAGCGCAGCTCGGGGTCCACGCGCCGAAACACCGCCTCCCCCACGCGCAGCCCGGCGATCATCCCGGGTGCCTTCTGCTCGATGCGCGCCCTGCCTGGCGTGCCCGCTGGCACCAGCGCCGCGGTGGTCACGTCGCCCGAGCCGATGTCCTCGGCCAGCGCCCGGTCGATCAGCTCCTGCATCGTCGCGCGGCTAGCCGCCGCCGTTGCCGCTGGCCGCGCGCCGCAGCAGCTCGGCTCTCACGAAGCCGTCCAGGTCGCCGTCCAGCACACGCTGCACGTCGCCCATCTCGTGGCCCGTGCGGTGGTCCTTGACCATCGTGTACGGCTGCATCACGTACGAGCGGATCTGCGAGCCCCAGCTGACGTCCTGCGCCTCGCCCTTCTCGCGCGCGATCTCCTCGCGGCGCTCCTGCTCCTCTCGCTCCAGCAGCTTGGACCGCAACATGGCCATCGCCGTTGCCTTGTTGGACGATTGCGAGCGCTCGTTCTGGCACTGGACGACGATCCCGGTCGGCCGGTGGGTGATGCGCACGGCGGAGTCGGTCTTGTTCACGTGCTGGCCGCCGGCGCCCGACGCCCGGTAGGTGTCGATCTGGAGGTCGCTCTCGTCGATCTCCACGTCGCCCACCTCGTCCACGAGGGGCGAGACCTCGACCAGCGCGAAGCTCGTGTGCCGGCGCGCAGCGGCGTCGAACGGCGAGATCCGGACCAGCCGGTGCACGCCCTTCTCGGCTGAGAACAACCCATACGCGTTCTCGCCCCGCACGAGGAACGTGGCCGACTTGATCCCCGCCTCCTCCCCCGGGCTGACCTCGGCCAGCTCGACCTTGAAGCCGCGCTTCTCCGCCCAGCGCATCTCCATCCGGAGAAGCATCTCGGCCCAGTCCTGCGAGTCGGTGCCGCCCGTGCCCGCGTGCACCGACACCACCGCGTCGCCCGAGTCGTAGCGACCGGAGAACAGCCGCTGCTCCTCCAGCTCGGCGAGCCTCGCCTCCACGCCCTGGCGCTGCTCCGCCAGCTCTCCGGCGATCGAGTCGTCCTCGGCCGCCATCTCCTCGAGCGCCTCGAGGTCGTCGATGTCAGTCTCGAGCGTGCGGTAGCCCTCGAGCCTTTGCTGCGCGCGCGAGTGCTCGGCCGACACCCTCGCGGCCCGGTCCTGGTCGTCCCAGAACCCCGGCTCCTGCATCTCGCGCTCGAGCGCGGCTAGACGGTCGCCCAGCGCGGCTGGGTCAAAGGTAGTCCGCGAGCAGCTTCAGCTGGTCGCGCAGGGAGCCGTCGGCGCTCATGGCGTTCCTAGGCTCCGTGGCACTTTTTGTACTTCTTGCCGCTGCCGCAGGGACACGGATCGTTGCGCCCGACCGTCTCCTCGACGCGACGCGTCTCGACGGGGGCCGGAGCGGACGCGACGGTCTCCGCCGCGTATTCGGCGGCCTCGGCCACGCCGGCGGGCACGGCACCCGCGGCGGCTGCCGCCAGGGCGCTTGGCTGATCCTCGGCGGTGCCCCCCTGGTACTGGAGGCGGCCGGTTGAGCTGGAGCTGGACGAGGACTGCCATGCCTGGCCCTGCCCGGCGGACCCGCCGTTCTCGCCCTCGATCTCGACCTCGACGCGGAAGATGTAGCGCGCGAACTCCTCCCAGATCGAGGCGATCAGCGCGCCGAACATCTCGAAGCCCTCGTTCTTGTACGCCACCAGCGGGTCGATCTGGGCGAAGCCGCGCAGGTGGATGCCCTCGCGCAGGTAATCCATGTCGTGCAGGTGCTCGCGCCAGCGGTCGTCGATGATCTGGAGCAGGATGTAGCGCTCCAGCGCGCGCATCAGCTCGGCGCCCAGCTCCTCCTCGCGCTCGTCGTACGCCTTGACCACGTCCTCGCGCAGCTCGCTGACGATGTTGGATCGATCGGCCCTGTCGGTCTCGAACTCGGACGGGTGCACGGCGACGGGGTACATCTGCTCGAGCTGGGTGAGCAGCCCGTCCACGTCCCAGTCCTCGACGTAGTCGCCCACCAGGTACTCCTCGGTCATGCGCTCGATCGTGTCGGCGATCTGCGTTCGGGCGGTCTCGGAGATGTCCTCGCCCTCGAGGATGCGGTTGCGGATCGCGTAGATGATCTCGCGCTGCTGGTTCATCACGTCGTCGTACTCGAGGACGCGCTTGCGGATGAGGAAGTTCTGCTCCTCGACCTTCTTCTGGGCGTTCTCGATCTGCTTGGAGAGCATCGAGGCCTCGATCGGCTGCTCGTTGCCCTCCTTGTCGATCGGGCCAAGGCGGTCGAGGATCTTGTAGATCCGCTCACCGGCGAACAGACGCACCAGGTCGTCCTCCGCGGACAGGTAGAAGCGCGACTCGCCGGGGTCCCCCTGGCGGCCGGAGCGGCCGCGAAGCTGGTTGTCGATGCGCCGCGACTCGTGGCGCTCGGTGCCGAGGATGTAGAGGCCTCCCAGCTCCATCACGCGCTCGCGGCCGTCCTCGACGTCCTTCTCGAGCCGGCGGAACAGCGCGTCCCATGCCTCGTCGTAC
>JAXDIC010000102.1:0-6541 GCA_034664185.1 Thermoleophilaceae bacterium | reverse complement strand
ACGTGATGAGCGGCGGCAAGAGCTGGGACCTCCTCCGGGGGCCGGACTGCGGCCAAGGTAAGCGGCGGCCCGGACGGCTAGCCCGTCGCGAAGCCCGCGGCTAGCGCCCCTTCCAGCGCGGCGGGCGTTTCTCGCCGAACGCGCGGATGCCCTCGCGGAAGTCGTCGGAGAAGAAGCACGACTCGCGCAGCTCGACCAGCTCACGCTCGAGTTGCGGCGGCAGCGGCCAAGCGTTCTGGCGGAGCTCGCGAATCACGCGCTTGTTGCCCTCAAGGGACAGCGGAGAGTTCGCGGCGATTTCGGCCGCGAGCTCGACGGCCAGCGTCTCCAAGCGCTCGCCCTCGACCACCTGATTGACCAGGCCCATTCCATGGGCGCGGTCGGCGTCGATGTTACGCCCGAGCAGGAACAGCTCGTTCGTATTGGCTACTCCGCAGATCTCGATGAACTTGCGCAGCCCAGTGTGCGAGTAGATCAGCCCGATCTTGGCGGGGGGCATGCCGAGTTTCGCCCCGCGAGCGGCGATGCGAATGTCGCACGTCACAGCCAGCTCCAAGCCGCCCCCGATGGCGTGACCGTTGACCGCCGCCACGACCGGGAACCTGCAAGCCTCGATGGCCTCGATCGCTGCCGTGAACGGGTGGGCCACCAGGCTCTCCGCCTGGCGCGAGAACTCGTCGTCATCGAACTTCCCGATGTCGTAGCCGGCCGAGAAGACCGGCCCGTCACCTGTGATCATGAGGCAGCGGGCGGACTGTCCTCGCAACAGCTCGGCCAAGGCATCGAGGATCTCGTGATCGAGGGCGCCGCGTTTTTCAGGATTCGTGATCCGGATTCGGACCACGTGGGCGGCCGGCTCGTCTACGAGCAGCTTGCCTGACGCGAGCGTGCTCACCGGGTCGAGGGACTACTCAAGGACCACCAGAGTGTCGCCCTCCGAGACCGACTGGCCCTCCTCGCACTTGATCTCCGTGACCGTGCCCGGATCCTCGGCCTCGACCGGCATCTCCATCTTCATCGATTCGAGGATGACCAGCGTGTCGCCCTCCGCGATCTCCTGCCCGACCTGGCACTCGATCTTCCACACGGTCCCGGTGATGTGCGCCTCGACGTCCGGCAAAGAGTCCTCCTTATCGGTCATCAGTACTCGCGGTGCGGTCCAGTCGGGCACGATACCGGCCCGTGTCAGTCGAAATCGGAGTAGCCGTGACGGCCCGCGACGAAGCGGACATCCTGCCGGACACCCTCGCGGCCCTGCGCGAGGCGTTTCCCGGCGCGGCCGTGGTGGTGGCCGACGACGGGTCCGCCGATGGGACCGGGCACGTCGCCCTCCAGGCGGGCGCCGCGCTCGTCCGCTCGGCGGCCGGGATCGGAAAGGGGGGCGCGGCCACGATGGCGGTGGAGCGGCTGCTGGACGACGGGGTCGAGCGCGCGGTGGTGCTCTGCGACGGCGACCTGGGCGGCTCGGCCGCGCAGCTCGTCCGCCTGGTGGAGGCGCTCGACCGCGGCGACGGCGACCTGGCGGTGGCCGTCTTCGCGCGCCGCGTGGGGGGCGGCTTCGGCCTTGCGTTGGGGTTCGCGCGACGGACGATCCGGAGGCTGACCGGCCTGGAGCCGCGGGCGCCCATCTCGGGCCAGCGCGCACTGCGGCCCGAGGTGGCACGCGCGGTGCTGCCGTTCGCGCACGGCTTCGGGATGGAGATCGGCATGACCGTGGACGCGCACCGGGCGGGGTTCCGCCTGGTCGAGGTGGAGCTGGACCTGGAGCATCGGGCCACGGGTCGCAGCGCGGCGGGGTTCCTGCACCGCGCCCGCCAGCTGCGCGATTTCGCGCGCGTTTACGCTTCCCGCCGGTGATTCTCGCCATCGACCAGGGCACCACCGGCACGACGTGCATCGTGTTCGACGAGGGCGGGCGGATCGCCGGCCGGGCCTACAGCGAGTTCGAGCAGCACTTCCCCCGGCCCGGGTGGGTGGAGCACGACGCCGGCGAGATCTGGGAGGTCACGCGACGCGTGGCGGGGGACGCGCTCGACGACGCCGGGACGCGCGGCGCCGACCTTCGGGGCATCGGCATCACCAACCAGCGCGAGACCGTGGTGGCCTGGGACCGCGAGACGGGCGAGCCGCTGCACCGCGCGCTGGTGTGGCAGGACCGCCGCACGGCCGCGCGCTGCGACGAGCTCCGGGAGGCAGGCCACGAGGACATGTTCCGCGAGCGCACCGGGCTCGTCCTGGATCCCTACTTCTCCGGGACCAAGATGGAGTGGCTGGTGCGCGAGGGCGGCGTCGATCCGGGCGCCGCGTTCGGCACGATCGACTCCTGGCTGGTCTTCAAGCTGACCGGCCGCCACGCGACGGACTACTCCAACGCCTCGCGCACCCTGCTGTTCGACATCCGGAAGCGCGCCTGGGACCCCGAGCTGTGCGAGCTGCTGTCCGTGCGGCCCGACTCGCTGCCCGAGCCGCTGCCCAGCGCCCACGTGTACGGCGAGACCACCGAGCTGGGCGGCAGCGTGCCGGTGGCCGGCATCGCGGGCGACCAGCAGGCCGCGCTGTACGGCCAGGCCTGCCACCAGCCGGGCAGCGGCAAGAACACCTACGGCACGGGCAGCTTCGTGCTCCAGAACGCCGGCACCCAGCCGCCGCCGATCGCCAAGGGAGTGCTCAACTCGGTCGCGTGGGGGGTGGGCGATCGCGTGGACTACTGCGTGGAGGCCAGCGTGTTCGTCACCGGCGCCGCCGTGCAGTGGCTGCGCGACGGCCTGGGCGTCATCTCCGAGGCCGCCGAGACGGAGGAGCTGGCGGGCTCGCTGGACGGCAACGACGGCGTCTACTTCGTGCCCGCGCTCACCGGGCTCGGCTCGCCGTACTGGGATCCGTACGCGCGCGGCACGATCGTGGGCCTGACGCGCGGCAACGGGCGCGCGCACCTGGCCCGCGCCGCGCTCGAGGCCATCGCCTACCAGTCGGTCGACGCCGTGCGGGCGATCGAGGACACGAGCGGCGAGTCGCTCGAGGAGCTGAAGGCCGATGGCGGCGCCAGCGCGAACGCCTGGCTGATGCAGTTCCAGGCCGACGTGCTGGGCATCCCGGTCGTGATTCCCGAGGTGTCCGAGACCACGGCGCTGGGTGCCGCCTACCTGGCTGGGGTGGCGACCGACCTGTGGAGCGAGGCCGACACGCGCGAGATGTGGCGCGAGGCCCAGCGCTACGAGCCGTCCATGCCGAGCGACGAGCGTGACTCGCTGCTGGCCGACTGGGGGCGGGCCGTCGAGCGCTCCCGCGCCTGGGTGCGTTCAGAGGGCGGCGATCGCGGGTAACCGTTCGGTCAGTCCCGGGTAGCGTCTTCCCAAGTGAAGCCTCAGGTCTACAAGGATCCCCGCCCCGCCGAGTACTTCACGCGCTTCCACGAGCGCGTGCGCTCGCGGCGCCCGGACCCGATGTACGAGATCGTGCGGATGGTCCTCACGCCGATCCTGGTGTTCTTCTACCGCATGCGCTGCATCGACTCGGACAAGGTCCCGGTCGAGGGGCCGGCGGTGATCACGCCCAACCACTTCTCCTTCCTCGACCACTTCTTCGTGGCCGTCTACCTGCGGCGCAAGGTGCACTTCATGGCCAAGTCGCAGCTCTTCAAGCGCCCGATGCAGTTCATCTACACCCACGGCGGCGTGTTCCCGGTGCTCCGCGGCCGGCGCGACACCGAGGCGTTCGAGTCGGCGCACGCCATCCTCGGGCGGGGCGACCTGGTCGTGATGTACGCCGAGGGCGGCCGCTCGCGCAGCGGCGATCTTGGGCAGGCCAAGCCGGGCATCGGGCGCATCGCGCTGGAGACCGGCGTGCCGATCGTGCCCACCGCGATCTCCGGGTCCCAGGATGTCCGCAACTGGCGCAGGCTGCGGTTCCCCAAGGTCACCGTCCAGTTCGGCGACCCGGTGCGCTTCGAGAAGGTCGAGGAGCCGACTCGCGAGCAGTCGCAGGCGGCCGCCGACCTGATCTTCGAGCGCGTTGAGAAGCTCTACTACGGCCTCCAGCGCGAGGGCCGCAGGCGCACCATCCAGGCGGCTCGCCAGGCCGCCCGCCAGGCCGCCGCGGGCACGGCGCGCACCCCCGCGGCGTCCTAGCGGACGCCCCGCACCGCCGTCGGGCACGCCAGACTCGCGGACGTGCTTCGCAGGCTGTCCGGCCGGGACAGGTTCAGATCGCTCGGCGCGGCCGACCGCCGCGCGCTCGTCGCGCTCGCGGTTCTCGTGACCGCTGGCGTGGCGCTGCGCGTCGTGTTCATGCTCGCCTACCGGCCCGCGTTCCTCGGCTACCCCGACACGGTGGACTACATCGACGGCGCCAGGCACGCGCTGTTCGGGGACCCGCTGCGCGTGGCCGGCTACCCCGTGTTCCTGAGGGTCGCCCACGCGATCGACTCGAACCTGTTGTCCACGATCGTCGTGCAGCACGCGTTGGGCGTCGCCACCGGACTGCTGCTCTATGCGACGGTGCTTCGCGTCGGCGGTCCGCGCTGGCTGGCGCTCATTCCGGCGACCTTCGTGCTGCTTGGAGGCGACCAGCCGTTCCTGGAGCACAGCCTGCTGTCGGAGTCGCTGTACACATTCGTCACCGCCGCCGGCCTCTACGCGGCGGCGCGCTGCCTGGACGACCGCGCCGTGCCCTGGGCGGCGGCCGCGGGCGCGTTGATGGGGCTCGCCGCGACGGTTCGCGTCGCGGGCCTGGCCCTGCTCCCGCTGCTCGCGCTATGGCTCGTCCTGGTGCGCGACCGCCCGCTCCGCGCCCGGGCGCTGAGAGCGGCCGTGGCCAGCGCCGCCGGGGCCGCGATCCTGTTCGGCTATCTGATCGCCGCGCACGACCAGACCGGCCAGTGGTCGCTGGCCCGCCACGGCGCGTACCACTTCTATGGCCGCGTGGCGCCCTTCGCGGACTGCTCGAATTTCACCCCGCCGGCCGGCACGCGGGCGCTGTGCGAGGCGACACCGAAGTCGACGCGGCCGGGGCCGCTCTTCTACATCTTCGACGTGCACTCCCCCGCTGTGACGCTCTTCGGACAGCCGCCTTTCGGTCACCCGACGCAGGCGGCGATGGGCAGGCTGCGTGCGTTCTCCGGGGCGGTCGTCCAGCACCAGCCCGGCGACTACCTGGAGGCCGTCGGGAGGGACCTCTGGCGCTACGTGTGGCCCAGCGCCTTCCGGCGGCCCAACTCCAGCCCAGGGCCCGCGGACTACGCGCGCGGGTTCCTGATGGACCGCGACCGGACCTTCGTCGCGCTGCAGAAGGTCGGGTCGTACTGGGACAGGCGCGGCGTGGTCGTCAACAACGGCGCCCTCCACGCGCTGCGTGATTACGAGCGGGTCGCGCGCGTGGAGGGCCCGGTGATGGTGCTCCTGATCCTGCTCATGGTGGCCGCGCCGTTCGCATGCGCCGGACGGCTGCGAAGGGGGGCGTGGCTGCTGACCGGCACCACGATCGCGCTGATGGTGGTGCCCGTCGCGGCCATCGACTACGACGGTCGCTTCGCGGTCCCCGTGTACGGGCCGCTGGCCGCGGCGGCGGCCCTCGGGGGACTTGGCCTGGCCCGCCGCGCGCTCAGCCGTAGACCGGGTCCAGCTCCCGCCACGCCCCCATGTCGTGCCCCGGGATGATCAGGGCGTCCGGAGCCTGCGCCGCGTACAGCTGGATCTCACGCAGCGAGCGCGCGAACAGGTGCTCGTCCTCCATGAGGGCCGGCTTGTGGCCGGTGCCCAGCGTGTGGCGCGTGTACGCGGCGTCGCCGGCCACCAGGATCTCCCGCCCGGCCGTGCGCAGCAGGATCGACATGTGGCCCTGGGTGTGGCCTGGCGTGTACAGCGCGCGGATCGAGCCGTCCCCAAGCAGGTCGACGGCGCGACCGAACGTCGCGTGGGAGTCCGCGGCCGCGCCCTCGAAGTCCAGCGTGCGGTAGTCGAACGGATGGTGGTAGTGGCTCTTGACGTATCCATGGAGGACCCGCAGCGGCGTCTGCACGGCCTTCCACTCGCGCTCGCTCAGCACGAAGGTGGCGTCGGGGAACTGGCGCATGCCGCTGGCGTGGTCGTAGTGCAGGTGGGTCATCACGACCAGGCGCACGTCGCCCGGGTCGATCCCGCGCGAGCGCAGCAGCTCCGGCACGACCTGCGACGGCTCCATCTTCATCGTCTTGGCCACGCCGGCCCTGGTCAGCGCGCGCCCGATGTCGCGCCCCGGGTTCTCGGCAAAGGCGGGGCTGAGCCCGGTGTCGATCAGGATCGGCCCGGCGCCGGGGTGCTCCACCAGGAACGCCACGATCGGCAGCTCCAGCCATTGCTCGCGCGCCACGCCGATCCCGAACGCGTGCGGGCGGGCCAGCCGGCCGTCCTCGCGGTGGGGCCACGCCTCCGGCCACGTGGCCTCCCCGCAGAGCAGCGGGTGGAGGCGCACGGTGGCGCCAGCCTGCCCGCCGGGAAGCGGCAGCTCGGCGGGCTTGGGTTGTGGCGCGTCCGCCATCGCGCCGCACGATAGATAGCCTGGCGCC
>JAXDIC010000098.1:0-4818 GCA_034664185.1 Thermoleophilaceae bacterium | reverse complement strand
TGGTCGTCGTCGGGGACCAGCGTGAGCTGGCACGCGTGCGCGGAGCCGACGGGGTGGTGGTGCAGCAGTACCTCGGCGACCCGGCCGGCGAGTTCACCGCCGGCTGCTTCGTGGACCGCGAGGGGGCTGTCCGGGGCACGATCGCCATGCGCCGGACGCTGACCAGCGGGACCACGATGAGCGCCCGCATCGGCCAGGACCCCGAGGTGAGCGAGGTGTCCGCGGCGGTGTGCGCGGCGCTGCGGCCGCGGGGGCCGTGCAACGTCCAGCTCCGGCTGCACGACGGGGTGCCCACTCCGTTCGAGCTCAACGTGCGCTTCTCGGGCACGACTCCGATGCGCACCCACTTCGGCTTCGACGAGGTCGGCGCGGCGCTGCGCCACCTGGTGCTGGGCCAGCCGGCCGTGGACCTGCCGCGCGTGACCGCCGGGCTGGCCCTTCGCTACTGGAACGAGCTGTACCCGGACGCGGCGGCCGTCGCGGCGCTGGAGCGCGACGGCGTACTGGAGCCGGGCAGCGTCCCGCGCCCGGCGATCGAGGACTGGGGACTCTGAGGGTCCTGGTCACAGGGTCGACCGGCCACGTGGGCGGCGCGGTGGCCCGGCGCCTGGTGGCGGGCGGGCACGAGGTCGTGGGACTGGCGCGGCGCCTGACGCGCATTCCCGGCCTGGCCCAGGCTCCGATGATCGACCTGGCCAGCCCCGACCTCGCGGAGCGCGTCCAGGCTGCCGTGCCCCGCTGCCAGGCGATCGTCCACGCGGGCGCCGCGCTGGACAAGGAGCCCGGCTCCCAGGCCGTCACGCTCGTCAACTGCCGCGGCACACAGCAGATGGTTGCCGTGGCCGAGGCCTGGGGCGCCGCGCTGGC
This sequence comes from Thermoleophilaceae bacterium, assembly GCA_034664185.1. Lineage (GTDB taxonomy): Bacteria > Actinomycetota > Thermoleophilia > Solirubrobacterales > Thermoleophilaceae > AC-37. The sequence goes on along the minus strand of JAXDIC010000098.1, from coordinate 3,951 downwards.
GTTCATCTCCGGCGTCACGGTCGTGGGCACGCCGCGCGCGCTTCCGGTGGACGAGGACCATCCGGTCCACCCCCCCACCGTCTACCACGCGTCCAAGGTCTACGGCGAGCACCTGGTGGCCCTCGCCGCGGATCGCGGCCTGGCCGCGTACACGCTGCGGCTGACCTCGCCCGTGGGCCCGGGCACACCGGACGGCCGCATCCTCACGGTGTTCGTGCGCCAGGCGCTGGCCGGCGAGCCGCTGCGGCTGGCGGGCAGCGGCGCCCGCCGCCAGGACTACGTGGACGTGCGCGACGCCGCTGCGGCGGTCGAGGCGGCCCTGGAGCGCGGCGCGCTGGGCCGCTTCAACGTGGCCGCGGGCTCGAGCGTGTCCAACCGCGAGCTGGCCGAGGCGATCGTCGAGCGGCTCGGCTCCACCTCGGCGGTGGAGACGACGGGTCAGCCGGACCCGGACGAGGATGTGCGCTGGGACGTCTCGATCGAGCGAGCGCGAGGCGAGCTCGGCTGGGAGCCGCGGCACACTCTGGCCGACGCGATCGACGCGGCCGCGGACGACGCGCGTCGCGCGGGCCAGCGGCGGATGGGGTAACGCGAGAGCCGGGCGGCCGGCCGCTACTCCGGCTCGGCGTGCACGATCAGCACGTCGCCGCGGCGCGACGAGTTGAGGTAGTAGAGCTTGTGCATCGCCCACGCCAGCGCACGCGTGGCGGGCGTGAACTCCGGCTCGGAGGTCATCCCGTTCTGCAGCGTCCGCGCGATCGGCGTGTAGAACGGCCAGCCCCAGTAGATCGCCTGCCGAACCGCGAAGCCGGCGTCGCTCAGCTTGCCCTCCAGCTCCCCGCGGGCGTAGTTGCGCACGTGGCCCATCTGCTCGTCCCAGGCGCGGTAGCGCTCGAAGTCGCCCGCGATCGTGGTCAGCACCAGGTGTCGCCCGCACATCGCGCGCATGTGCCGGAGAGCCGCGGCGTCGTCCGGCAGGTGCTCCAACACCAACGACGAGAACACCAGGTCCCAGCTGCCCTCCAGCGCACCGGACTCGATGTCGAGCAGCCGGAAGTCGGCGTTCGAGCGCTCGCGCGCGCGTCGCAGCGCCTCCTCCGAGATGTCCACCCCCGTCACGCGACCGAGCGAGCGGCCGGCGCCCACGATCGGCAGGTTGTGACCGGCCCCGCAGCCCACGTCCAGGACCGAGTCGTAGTCGAGGGAGCCAAGCAGCCGCCGGAGCAGCCGGCGCATGTGCAGGTGCACCGGGCCGCGATCCTGCATCTCGCCGTACGCCTCGTTCCAGACGTCGTCGTAGTTGGGCACTGCGGGCGGGGCGGATGCGCTCATCGACGGGGTGATATCAGCCCCGAAAGCCCGGCGCGGCAAGCAGCACGTATACCGGGCTGTGCGCCACGGGGCGGTAGCCGGCGGCCAGCGCCCATTGGAGCTCCGGAACCGGGGGGCCCGGCAGGCGCACGGCCTCCGGTGCGGCGCCCAGCCCGAGCTCCAGCAGGTCGACGCGACTGTGCCGCAGCGCCGTCAGGAAGTCGCGCTCGTCGGGCGAGCGGGCCATGATGCCGCCCAGGTCGTGGCCCACGTAGGTCACGTGGTTGCGATAGCGCGGACCGAAGGCGGGCAGGACCGGCGACGGCAGGCCGCCCGAGGCCCGGGGCTCGCCCGCCAGGCCGATGCGCCGCCCGGACGGCGCGTGCGCGATCAGCCAGTCGACCGTGGCGTCGTGACCCTGGTAGCGGCCGTCGTTGAAGGACCGCTGGAACCGCTGTCCAGCCACGGCGGCCCCCAGCAGGGCCAGCGCCGCCATGGCCACCGCCGTCATCCGCCGACCGCTGGCCGTGCCTGGCCTGCGCATCATCCAGAGCGCCGCGCCCACCGCGAGCGCGGCCAGCAGGAGCGGACCGAGCGCCGCGACCAGCGACGACCACGACAGCGCGAAGGTGACCCGCAGGCCGTCGATCACAGCTAGGAGGGCGGCCACCTCCGCGAGCGGGCGGAGCCGTCCCAGCCTCGCGGTCAACCAAGCCGCCGCCGGCGCGCCCAGCACGAACGCCGGCACCACGTAGCGCGAGTTGCCGCCGGTGAGGCCGCGGAACGGTCCGGAGGCGAAGCCCTGCGCCGTGGCTGGGGTGACTATGTAGACGGCAGCCACCAGCAGCGTCGAGAGGCCGAGGAACCCGACCCGCAGGCTGACCAGACGGTCGCGGGCGCGCTTGCGCGCGACGACGACGAGGCCGGCGAGCGCGAGCGCGCCGATCAGCGCCGCCGGCGCCCCGAGCGCCACCCGCCAGTCGGGCACGATCGAGTGGCGGAACACCGACCACTGGCCCAGCCGGTCGAAGATCGAGTACCCGTAGCGCTCCAGGAGCACGTTGCGCGGGGCGTCGAAGATCGTGACGCCGGCCAGCTGGACCTTGACCGGGAACAGCGGGTTGCCGGTGACCACCCAGTTGCGAACGAACCAGACGCCGCCGAAGGCCGCCACGAGACCGAGCAGCGCCAGGCCCTGGCGAGCCACCACGCCGCGCCCGCGACGCGCTAGGAGCGACACCAGCGCCCACGACGCCAGCACCGCCGCCACCACCGACACGCCGTACCACTTGGTGCCGAACGCGATGCCCAGCCCGACGCCCCCCAGCACCAGGTCGGAGGTCCGCGACGTGCGGAGATGGCGGACCAGGAACAGCGCCCCGGCCGCGAGCGTGGCCAGCAGGACCACGTCCGGCACGATCTGGTCGACCGCGAAGCTCATCACGGCCCGGATCGAGAGCAGCGCCGCGGCGAACAGGATGGCCACAGCGCGGGGAGCGCGCAGCTCGAGAGCCAGCGCGTACACCGCGACGCCCGTCAGGGCCAGGAACGGCAGGTCCACCAGGCGCACGAACGCGTCGTTGTGGAACGGCAGCACAGCGGCCAGGAACATCACGTCGCCGTTGGACGGGTAGGTGCCGGTCGGGAACCTGGGGATGAACTCGTTGTTCGACCAGATCGAGTGGTCCTGGATCCAGCTGGCGACGTCCGGCAGGTGGAACGAGAGGGCGTCGACGTGGAGGATCGGGAGGTTGGCGTTGGTGCGCAGGAATGCCGCGACGTTGAGCGCCAGGGCGATGGCCGCGAGCGCGGCGAGCGCGATCGAGAGGCGACCGTCGGGCGGTGGGCGCTCGGCCGGCGGCTCGACCCCTCCCCCGCTCGCGCGGACGGCGAACGAGCCGGCGGCCAGCGCCAGCGCGGCGGCCAGGACCGTTCCACGCGTCATCACGCCCAGCACGGCCGGCACGAGGTGCACGACCAGGATCCCGGCCGTCGCGATCAGCGAAGCGGCGCAGACACGCGATGCTCCGCGAAGGTGTCCCAGGCGCCGCCGAAGCAGCACCGCCGTGGCGACCCCGACCGCCCCCCAGGTCGCGATCAGGTACGCGAGCCCCGCGAGGTAGTCGCTTCGGGGCAGCGGCCGGCGCCTACCCGCCGGCTACGGCGGGCAGGATCGTGACCTCGTCGCCGTCCTCGACCGGCGTCTCCAGGCCGTCGAGGAAGCGGATGTCCTCGCCGGCCACGTAGACGTTGACGAACCGGCGCAGGTCCCCGTCCTCGGCGATCCGGTCGCGCAGGCCGTCGTAGCGCTCGTACAGGCCGTCGAGAACCTCGCCAACCGTGCCGGCCTCGTCCACCGTCGTCTCGGCCTCGCCGCCCGTGACGGCCCGCAGCTGCGTTGGGATCTTGACCGTGACGCTCATGGGCGCCGCATACTACGAGACGGCATCAGGCGCCCGCCGCGACGGCCGCGGCCTCGACTCCCGCCTCGAACGACGCGATGGTCGGATCGATCGTGTGCGTCTCGAACGTGCCGCGCACCGCGTCGAGGGTCTTCAGGCCCTCGCCGGTGATCGTCAGCACCACGCGCTCGTCCGCCCCGATGTCGCCTCGCTCGGCCAGCTTGCGCAGCACCGCGGT
>JAXDIC010000364.1:0-3905 GCA_034664185.1 Thermoleophilaceae bacterium | reverse complement strand
CTGATCCCCGCCACCACCGGCGCCGCCAAGGCGATCGGCGTCGTGATCCCCGAGCTCAATGGCAAGCTGCACGGTTTCGCGGTGCGCGCGCCCGTTCCCACCGGCAGCGTCGTCGACCTGACCGTCGAGGTCAACCGCGAGACGAGCGTCGAGGAGATCAACGCGGCGCTCAAGGCGGCCGCCGACGCTGGGCCGCTCAAGGGCCTGATGCTCTACACCGAGGATCCGATCGTCTCCTCCGACATCGTCAAGAACCCCGCCTCCTCGATCGTCGACTCGCAGCTGACGGCGGTGATGGACGGCACGATGGTGAAGGTCGTCGCCTGGTACGACAACGAGTGGGGCTATTCCAACCGCGTCGCGGACCTAGTCCAGCGGCTGCTGTGAGGACGCTCAGGGATCTGGGGGACCTGAGCGGCAGGCGGGTGCTGGTGAGGGTCGACTTCAACGTACCGCTCGACCACGGCGCGGTGGCCGACGACACCCGGATCCGAGCGGCGCTGCCGACGATCGAGGAACTGCTGGGCCGCGGGGCCAGCGTCGTACTCGTCTCGCACCTGGGCCGGCCCAAGGACCGCGAGCCTGAGCTCTCGATGCGCCCGGCCGCAAACCGGTTGGCGGAGCTGGTCGACGCCGACGTGACCCTCGCTCCCGCCGTAGTGGGAGACGACGTGCGCGCCTTCGCCGAGAATCTGGCGCCTGGCAGCGTGCTGGTGCTCGAGAACGTCCGCTACGAGCCCGGCGAGACCGAGAACGACCCGGAGCTGGCCGCCTCCCTGGCCGGGCTGGCGGACGTGTACGTCAACGATGCTTTCGGCGCTGCGCACCGCGCCCACGCCTCGACCGAGGGCGTCGCGCACCTGATCTCAGAACGCGCCGCCGGGTTGCTGCTGGAGCGCGAGGTGGAGACGCTGACCCAGCTGCTCGAGGAGCCCGCGCGCCCGCTGGTGGCCGTCCTCGGGGGTGCCAAGGTGAGCGACAAGATCGCGGTGATCGACCGGTTCGTCCAGGTAGCGGACACGATCCTCATCGGCGGCGCGATGTGCTTTCCGTTTCTGGCCGCGCAGGGACATCGGGTCGGCAATTCGCTGTGCGCGGACGAGGACGTAGAGCTGGCGCGGCGGATCCTGGCCGAAGATTCCGGCAACCAGGCGCAGCTTGAGCTGCCGCAGGACCTGGTCATCGCCGAGCAGTTCGCTGCGGATGCCCCGGCCAAGCCGCTGGACGGCGTCGAGGTTCCCGACGGCTGGATGGGGTTGGACATCGGCCCGCGAACCGCCGAGGCCTACGCGGGGAAGATTGAGGCCGCCGGCACCGTCTTCTGGAACGGACCCATGGGAGCATTCGAGCTCGAGCCGTTCTCGGCCGGAACGCGGGCGGTTGCCGAGGCCGTGGCCTCCGCGCCCGGAGTCACCGTGGTCGGCGGCGGCGACTCCGCTGCCGCGCTGGCGCAGTTCGGCCTCGCCGACCGCGTCACGCATCTGTCGACCGGCGGCGGGGCCGCGCTCGAGCTGATCGAGGGCAAGTCGCTGCCCGGCGTGAAGGCGCTGGCATGAGCGAGCGCATCCCGCTGATCGCCGGCAACTGGAAGATGTACAAGACCGTGGCCGAAGCCGAGGCGTTCATCGGCGCCCTGCTGCCGCGCGTCTCCACGGCCGACGGGGTCGATGTGGCCATCTGCCCGTCGTTCCTGGCCCTGGAGGCCATGGTGGACTCGACCCGCGGCTCCCGCGTGCAGGTCTACGCGCAGAACATGCACTCCGCGCCCGAGGGGGCGTTCACCGGCGAGGTCTCCCCGCCGATGCTGATCGAGGTCGGGGTCCACGGAGTCGTGCTTGGACATTCCGAGCGGCGCGAGCAGTTCGGCGAGACCGACCGGGCACTCCAGCTGAAGGTTCCGGCGGCGCTCGAGGCGGGTCTGCTTCCGATCCTGTGCGTGGGGGAGACCGAGGAGGAGCGCGAGCGTGGGGACACCGAGCGCAAGCTCCGCCACCAGGTCCAGGAGGCGCTGGCCCGGGTCGAGACCGAGCGGCTGGGCGACGTGGTGATCGCCTACGAGCCGATCTGGGCGATCGGCACCGGCCGGGTGGCCACCGCCGAGCAGGCGCAGGAGGCCGTTGCGTTCGTCCGCGCGCTGGTCGGCGACCGCAGTCGCGAGCAGTCCGAGCGTACCCGTGTGCTCTATGGCGGCAGCGTCAAGCCGGAGAACGCGGCCGAGCTGCTGGCGCTGCCCGATGTGGACGGGGCGCTGGTCGGCGGTGCCAGCCTGGAAGCCGAGTCGTTCGCGGCGATCGTGGCGGCCGCGCGCTGATGGAGGCCGGGCCCGAGCGCCTGCCGGCGCCGTCCGCGGCCCTGATCGTGCTCGATGGGTGGGGCCTCGCGCCGGACGGACCGGGCAATGCCGTGTCGCTGGCCAGGACCCCGGTGTTCGACGAGCTCTGGTCCTCCTATCCGCATACCGAGTTGACGGCGTGGGGGCGAGCCGTCGGCCTGCCCGAAGGTCAGATGGGGAACTCCGAGGTCGGTCACCTGAACCTCGGCGCCGGCGCGGTCGTGATGCAGGACCTGACCCGGATCGACGAGGCGGTGAAGGACGGGGAGCTTGCTCGCAACGCGGTGCTCGCGTCCGCGCTCGCCGACGCGCCGCGGGTGCACCTGATCGGGCTCGTGTCCGACGGGGGAGTGCACTCGGGCTTCGGGCACCTGCAAGCGCTGATCACGCTGGCAGCGGAGAGTGGCGTGTCGGACCTGGTGCTGCACGCGTTCACCGATGGGCGCGACACGCTTCCGACTGCGGGCGCCGACTTCCTGGCCGAGGTGGAGTCATGGATGACCGACGCCGGCGTGGGGCGCGTGGGCTCCGTCATCGGGCGCTACTACGCGATGGACCGCGACAGCCGCTGGGAGCGGATTCAGCTCGCCTATGACCTGCTCGTGCACGGCCGCGCCGAGGCGTCGGCGGACTCGGCGGCGCAGGCGATCCGGGCCGCCTACGAGCGCGAGGAGACCGACGAGTTCATCAAGCCGGTGACGGTCGGGAAAGAGGGCTGCATCCGGCCCGGCGACTCCGTGTTCGCGTTCAACTTCCGGCCCGACCGGATGCGCGAGATCACCCGGGCGCTGGCCGAGCCGGGGTTCCAGGAGCTAGACCGCGGCGGGACGGAGGCGATCAAGCGCTACGCCACGATGACCGAATACGAGGAGGGGTGGCCCTACCCGGTCGCGTTCCCCCCTGAGCACCCGTCGACCACCCTGTCGACGGTCCTGGCCGAGCGCGGCGCGCGCCAGCTCCACGTGGCGGAGACCGAGAAGTACCCGCACGTGACGTATTTCTTCAACGGCGGCGAGGAGAAGGCGTGCGAAGGCGAACGGCGGGAGATGGTGCCCTCCCCGCGGGACGTGCCGACCTATGACCACAAGCCGCAGATGAGCGCCCGGGAGGCCGCCGGAGCGTTCGTCGAGGCGTGGAACGCTGACTTGCCGACGTTCGGGATCATCAACTTCGCCAACGCGGACATGGTCGGGCACACGGGCGTGATCGAGGCCGCGGTGGAGGCGATCGAGACCGTCGATTCGTGTCTCGGCGAGGTGCTGGCCGCGGTTCACGCCTCAGGGGGAGCTTGCATCGTGACTGCCGACCATGGCAATGCGGACCACATGCTGGAGCCCGACGGCAGCCCGAACACGGCGCACTCGATGAACCCGGTCCCGCTGATCCTCACGGTGCCCGGGCTGTCGCTGCGCGTTGGCGGCGTGCTGGCCGACGTGGCGCCGACCCTGCTGGAGGTGCTGGGGATCGAGCAGCCTGAGGCGATGACGGGGCGCTCGCTGGTCGAGGGCTGATCGCACCTAGAACCCAACATAAGACTTGACACGACCCGACTAAGATCTATAATCGGTCGCGT
>JAXDIC010000357.1:0-5877 GCA_034664185.1 Thermoleophilaceae bacterium | reverse complement strand
CGCGCCCAGCACGTACTCGGTCGGGTTGAAGCGGGCCGTGCGCTGGCGAAAGCGCCAGGTCCAGTCCGGCCAGAGCGTGGAGTTGCGCCCGGTGGCGTCCACGTACCAGCTGGCGCAGCCGCTGTTCCAGACCGTGCCCTCCATGCGGGCGTCCAGCCGCTCGTTGAAGCGCTCCACGACGTCGGGACGGACCTCCACGGTCCGCACGTCGCGCTCCCGCATCAGGCGCAGCGCGTCCATCACGTGCGCGACCTGCGACTCGATCATGTAGACGATCGAGCTGTGCCCGAGCCCGGTGTTGGGGCCCAGGAGCAGGAACAGGTTGGGGAAGCCCGGGACGGTGGCGCCGAGGTGAGCGCTGGGGCTGCCGCGCCAGAGGTCGTCCAGCAGCTGGCCGCCGCGGCCGCGCACCTGCTTGCCGACGGGCATGTCGGTCACCTGGAAGCCGGTCCCGAAGATGATCGCGTCCACCTCGCGCTCGACGCCGTCGGGACCGACGACCGACGACGGCCGGACCTCCCGGACGCCGCCGGTCACGAGCTCGACATTGGGCTGGCCGAGCGCGGGGTACCACTTGTTGGACGGCAGGATCCGCTTGCAGCCGATGGTGTAGTCGGGCGTGACCTTCTCGAGCAGCTCGGGATCCGAGATCTGGCTGCGCTGGTGACGGAGGGCCAGGCGCTCTGCGATGCGCATCAGCTTCGGGTTCTTCACGAAGCCGAGCACCGCCACCTCGCGGCCGACGTACACGCCGGCGCGCACGAGCCGCTGGGCCCACGGCAGGGCGCGGTAGAGCCGGCGCTCGAAGTTGGTCACGTCCCGATTGCTGTGCGGGAAGATCCACGGCGCCGTGCGCTGGAACACGTGCAGCTGCTCGACCTTGGGCTGGATGGCCGGGACGAACTGGATGGCCGACGCGCCCGTCCCGATCGACGCCACGCGCTTGCCGGTCAGGTCGTAGTCGTGGTCCCAGCGCGCGGAGTGCATGGTCTTGCCCTGGAAGGTCTCCAGGCCGGGGATGTCGGGGAACTTGGGCTCGTTGAGCGGCCCCATGCCGGCGATCAGCACGCGGGCGCGGAACGTGCCCTCGGAGGTCTCGACGTCCCAGCGCTGCGCGTCGTCGTCCCAAGCCGCGCCCGTCACGTCGTGGTTCAGGCGCAGGTGCGGGCGGATGCCGAACTCGTCGACGCAGGCCTGAAGGTAGGCGCGGATCTGCGGCTGGGGCGAGTACGTCTCGCTCCAGTTGGGGTTGGGCCTGAAGGAGAACGAGTACAGGTGCGAGGGCACGTCGCACGCGCAGCCCGGATAGGTGTTGTGGTACCAGGTTCCGCCGATGTCCCCGGCGCGCTCCAGGATCACGAAGTCGTCGAATCCGTCCTGCTTCATCCGGATGGCCATCCCGAGCCCGGAGAAGCCGCTGCCGACGATCGCGACGTCCACCTCGGTGGGAGGGGCGTTGCCGGTGCGCTTGGCTTTAGGCGGATCCTGAACGGTGGGCATTGTCTCTCCTCGGCTCCTTGACGGCGACGTTACGGTGTCGTAGCTTTCGTACCCGTAAGTTACACCGCTGTAACATGATCATAAGCGAATGACGTCACAGATAGCGAGCCCCGGGCGGATGACCGCGCAGGAGCGCCGTGAGCAGCTCCTGGACGTGACCAAGCGGCTGGTGGCCGAGCGCGGGTTCCACGCGGTCTCGATCGAGGCCGTCGCCCGCGAGGCCGGCATCACGCGGCCGGTGGTGTACGGGCACTTCCAGGATCTCGGAGGGCTGCTGGAGGCGCTGGTGGGCCGCGAGGGGGAGCGTGCCCTGCGGCAGCTGGCCGCCGTGCTGCCGTCGCAGCTGGCCGAGGGCGACCCGGCCGACCAGCTGGCCGCCGCGCTACGGGGGTACCTCGAGGCCGTTCAGGCCGACCCGGCCACCTGGCGTCTCGTCCTGATGCCTCCCGAGGGCGCTCCGGACATCCTCCGCAAGCAGATCGCCAGCGGGCGGACCGCCGTCGTCGCCCAGCTGGCCGAGGCGGCGCGACCGGGGCTGGGCCCGGGTCGCGAGTCGCCCGACCCTGAGCTGACCGCTCGGATGCTCTCGGCCGTGGCCGACGAGGGTGCGCGCCTGCTGTTGACCGACCCTGACGGCTACCCGGTCGAGCGGATCGTCGCCCACGCGCGCTGGTTCCTCGGGCAGCTCCCGTTTGCCGCCGGCCAGAAGGCCTGATCTAAGTCGTCTGAGGCCGGCGGCGGCGGAAGTAGTAGTAGAACGCGCCGCCGACCAGGGCCAGGCCGGCCAGCACGCCCAGCACGATGTAGCGGACCCGGACGTGGCTCGACGCCTTCTTGACCTTCTTCACGCGCACGTGCACGTGATGGGCCTTGAGCGCCGGCGTAGGGTCGGCGCCCGCCGGATACCTGGCCACGTACTTGGCGCCGTTCTTCAGCTTGACCCGCACGATCCGGGTCTTGGTGACCACGCTGGCCTGCTGGACCTTGCCTGCGGAGATCTGCGCCTGAAGGGCCGCGTACGTCTCATGGGTCGACAATGGGGCCGCGGACGCGGCCGTGACGCCGGCCAGGACCAGGACGAAGGCAAGGAGAGCTGGGCGCACGGGGCGACCCTTTCGCGTGAACATTTACGAAGCGTAAACGCGACGGCGGATTGCCCCGAGGGGCTGTACCGTGCGCGGGCCATGGCGCCGCACGGATTCCCGGCTGAGCCGCGCGTCTCGCTCCTCCTGCCGAACCGAGACAACGAGCCGGTGCTGGAGGAGTTCTTCGAGAAGCTGGCGGCCAACACGACGTATCCCGACATCGAGCTGATCGTCGCCGACGATGGCTCCAGCGACGGCAGCCTGGAGATCCTCCGCCGCTGGCGGCGGTCGGGGCGCTTTCCGCGCTTCACCTTGCTCGAATGGCCGCCCCGCGGCGTGATGGTCACGCTGAACGAGATGTTCGAGCACGTGACGGGTGAGGTCTGCGTGAAGCTGGACGGGGACGTGACCGTCGAGACCCGTGGCTGGGTCGAGCGCATGCTGGATTTCCTGCGTTCGGACGATCGCATAGGACTCGTGGCACCCAAGGTCGTTTTCGACTCCGGACGGATCCACGCCTATGGGCTGAACATCGTCTGCCCTGAGGGAATCCACGACCGTGGGACGCGGATAACGGAAGCCGTGGGGACGCGCTCGGCAGGTGGCGCTCTCGAGCGGCCGCTCGAGAGCGAGGCCGAGCGCGGCGACGAGCTCGCCGAGGTCGACGGCGTGCTCGGATGCTGGACGATGTTCCCGACCGCGCTGTTTCGAGAGTTGGGCGGTTACGACCCGGCCTATTCGCCGGTCTGGTACGACGACATCGACTTCTCCTTCGCCGCGCGCACCCGCGGCCACAAGGTCTTCTTCCTGCCCGACGTCCGAGTCATCCACCATGCCGGACGGCGCGATCCGCGCGTCGGCCGATCTCCGTTGAAGCTCGCCCTCTTCAGGGGCCAGAGGCGGTTCGGCCGCTACGTACCGCAGCGCGTGAAGGACGGCGTGGCCCGCGCGGTCCGCATCGGCGACAGCGACCCCACGAAGCTCGCGATCCTCGAGCGCCACCGCGCGGTCTGGACGAGGAAGTGGGGTTTCGACCCCGTGAACCCCGACGTCGCGGATGTCCTCAGGCGCTACTCGGGCACCGAGGTCTGCTGGGCCCACGACAGGCAGATGCGCGAGGCGGGGAAGGCGATCGTGGCGCGGCATCGCGCGGGTATCCGGGCCAGGACGAAGCTTCGTTCTCTCTCGATCGTGATACCCGCCTACAACGAGGAGACGCGGTTGCCGCGGCTTCTCGACGCTCTCCGCGGCCCGGCGCGGGCGGACCTCGCAGCGGCGGGACTCGAGCTGCGCGAGGCGATCGTCGTCGACGGAGGCAGCTCCGACCAGACCGCGGCCGTGCTTCGTGCGGCCGAGCCGGAGATCGACGGGCTGCGCGCGGTGATCCTGCCCGGCCCCAATCGCGGCAAGGGCCACGCGGTACGGGCGGGCATCCGGCGCGCGGGCGCCGAGCTGACCCTCATCACCGACGTTGACCTTGCCGCGCCGCTTGCGGAGGTTGCCAGGCTGATGGCGGCGATCGATGCCGGAGCTGACATTGCTGTCGGCTCCCGCGAGCTCGAGAGCGCCGAGGTGCGGACCCCAGGCCGCAGGCGCGTGATGCGCCGCGCGTTCAACCTCGCGACGCGAGCGGTGACCGGCCTCGAGGTCAGGGACACGCAGTGCGGCCTCAAGCTGCTGACGACCGGTCACGGGCGCGAGCTCTTCGACGACCAGCTGGCGGAGGGGTACGCGTTCGACGTCGAGCTGCTGATGCGCGCGCGCATCGCGGGGTTGTCGGTGGCCGAGGTCCCGGTCGCGTACGTCCACGACGAGGACTCGCGAGTTGACGTTGCGCGGGCGGCCCCCACGATGGCGTTCGATGTCCTTCGGCTCGCCTTTCACCTCCGCGCCCGACGGTCCGTCGAACCCTCTCGTTGACCGCGCCCCCCGTTGCCGACCTGCGCCGCCGCCTCGCCGCCAACTGGGATTGGGCGATCCCGGCTGCCACGGTCGGTGCGCTGATGGCCCCGATGGCGCTGCAGCGCGGCACCTACGGCGCCGATTGGCCGAACCACCTGTGGCTCGCCTACGAGCAGGCGGTCAACATCCGCGATCTCGGCCATCCGAGCCTGTTCGTCCAGTCGTCACTGGGGGTGTACTTCCCATGGTTCGCGTTCTACGGCGGCACGCTCTACACGCTGGTCGGCGGGCTGACGGCCCTGCTCGGGATGCGACCGGTCGTCGCGTACTTGGGGTTCTACGCGCTCGCGTTCGCGGCGGCGTACGGCGGATGCACGTGGATCGCCCGCCAGTGTGGCCTGCGTGGCTGGGTGGCTCAGATCCCGGGGTGCCTGTTCGTCACGTCCGCCTACTACGTGACCAATGCCTACGGTCGCGGCGACTTCCCGGAGGTGGCGGCCACATCCTCGCTTCCGCTGGTCATGGCGGCGACCTTGGATCTCCTGCGCTCGGAGCGCGCACGCCTGAGGTCGGTGCTCGCACTGCTTGGGGGGACCGTCGTGTTCACCGGCAGCCATACGCTCACCATGCTCTGGGGCGGCGCGTTCCTGATCGTCGTCGCCGCAATCGCCCTCTGCGTCCACCGGCGCCGGCCCGCGAGGAACGACCTGAAGCGCGTCGCGCGCGTCGGCGTCGTCCTGGCGCTCGCCCTCGGCGTGAACGCCTGGTACCTGCTCACGCTGGTCGCCTACGGATCCCGCACGCAGATCGCCCAGGGCTCGACCGGGCTCCTGCACACCTTCTTCACCACGCCCGACTCGGTGCTGTCGCTGCTCCGACATACCGCTCAGCACCCCGAGCTGGGATCGAACGTGAACGCCCAGCTGCCGCTCCTGGCCGTCCTCTGGGCGGCGGGCGCGGCGGCGCTCTCCATGCTGCGCGCCCGCGGCGTCTGGAGGAGCTGGGGCCTTGCGCTCGGCGTCCTGCTCGGGCTGCTCACGTGGCTCGTCCTATCCCCGTCGGCCATCGAGGCGCTGCCGGGGCCCTTCGCGCACGTGCAGTTTCCCTACCGCCTGATGACCTACGCCACCCTGTGCACCTGCGGCCTGGCGGTGGTCGCGCTGGTCGCCGCCAAGCGCCTGCCCGAACGCTCGCGCGGCCTCGTCCTGGCCGGCGCGGCGCTCGTCGCCGGCTTCAGCCTCGCGCAGGCGCTCAGTCAGATCCTGCACGTCACGTCCGACTACCCCGACCGGACGGTGGCCGTCGCCTCGCCGGATCAGGCTCCGCGGACCTGGTACGCGCCGCTCGACTACGCCGACGTGTCGGCGCCGGTCGTCAACCCGTCGCTCCT
>JAXDIC010000330.1:0-2833 GCA_034664185.1 Thermoleophilaceae bacterium | reverse complement strand
GGCGGCGATGGCGCTGTCGATCGTCGCCACGAGCAGCTTCCTGCCGCCGTTCGCGCGACTGGGCGTGGGGTTCGCGGTCTTCGTGGGCGTCGGCATGACCCTCGGGCTCGGCCGGATAGTCGACGTCGCGCGCCGCCCGGCCGCGTGAGTGCGAAGGGCCGCCGCTAGGTCTTCGGGCGCCGGCGCAGGGTCCGGCGGAGCGCGTCGCCCGCCACGACCAGGCCCGAGCCGACGCCGGCCACCACGCCGACGACCAGGCCGGTGAACGGCAGGTGGCCGCCTCCGCCGCCTCCGCCGCCGGAGCCGCCGCCGCTGCCTCCCCCGGAGGAAGCGCCCGCCACCCCGCCGCCGGGATCGCTCCCGCCGCTCGTGCTCACGCCGCCCACCTGGAGCTCGCCGTGGACCCCGGACGGGGCGTCGCCTTGGCTGAAGCTGAGGTCCTGCGCGGGCCTCACGCCGAAGATCGGATGGACCGTGGCGGTCAGCGTCAGGAGGTCCCCGTAATCGGCAACCGTCGGCGGGGCGTACTGGGGGTGCAATCCGTGCATCCTTGCGCCGGCACTGTACGCCTATGCAGGGGAGATCGCGCCGGCTGCCGGCGCGCGGCATGCCGCTGTCGACGCCGGATAGCGCTGGCGGAGACCGGGAGGCTGTGGTGCAATAGCCGCAATGGCCCGCGCAGTGAGGGGAGCTCGTACGTGCCCAGGGCTGCCGTAGACCCATCTGTGGCGGCCGGGGCGAATGGGGTGCGCGACGAGCGCGCCGCGCCGCCGCTCGCGCTGGAGGGCATCGTCAAGCACTGGCCGGGCGTGCCCCACGTTCTGGAGGGCGTGGACCTCACGCTCGAGTCCGGCACCGCCGTGGCGATCGAGGGCCGCAACGGCGCCGGCAAGACCACCCTGCTGCGCATCGCGGCGGGGCTGATCGCCCCCGAGCAGGGCAGCGTCCGCGTTCGCGGACTCGATCCCGAGCGCGACCGGACGGAGTTCCATCGCCGCGTGGGATTTCTCTCGGCCGGCAACAGCGGCCTGTACGCGCGGCTGAAGGCCGAGCACCACCTGGACATGTGGGCGCGGCTGGCCCTCATCCCGCGAAGGCAGCGCAGCGGGGCGATCGAGCGCGTCCTGGGCCAGTTCGCTCTCGAGCCGCTCCTTGGGAAGCGCGTCGACCGGCTGTCCATGGGCCAGCGCCAACGGCTGCGGCTGGCCCTGTCGTTCCTGCACGACCCCGAGGTGATCCTGTTCGACGAGCCGGCCACGAGCCTGGACGAGGACGGCATGATCCTGCTGGGCTCGGCGCTGGACTCGCTCAAGGCGAGGGGCGGGGCCGCGCTGGTCTGCCTGCCGACCGGCTGGGACCGACTGCCCGCGATCGACGCCGTCCACGGGCTCGCCGACGGCCGGCTGGAGCCCGCGTGAGGGCCGCCGCTCTCGCCAGCGCCGCGGGCGCGATCTGCAAGCGGGACTTCCTGATCTTCGCCAGCTACCGGCAGCGCTTCGTCGCGACGCTGTTCGCCACACTGGTCAGCGTCACGCTGTTCTACTACGTCTCGCGCCTGGTCTCGTCGCCCAAGGTGGGCAGCCCGGACAAGTACTACGGCTTCGTGGTCGTGGGGCTGGTCATCTTCGAGGTGCTCACCTCCACCCTGTCGCTCCCCGTCGCCACGCTGCGCGCCGAGCTGCAGGCCGGCACGTTCGAGCGCATGGTGCTCTCGGCCTTCGGCCCCGTTCGTTCGATCGCCTCGCTGCTGATCTTCCCGCTCCTGCTCGCGCTCGTCACGGGCCTGCTCACGCTCACCTACGCCGGGCTGTTCTTCGGCCTGCACCTGCACTGGTCGACGGTGCCCGCGGCCCTGCCGGTGGCGGTCCTGGGCGCCGCGGCGTTCGCGCCCTTCGGCCTGCTCATGACCGCGGCCGTCGTGCTCTTCAAGCAGACCAACGCCGGCGCCACCTTCTTCGTGACCGGCGTGACCCTGCTGGCCGGGGTGTACTTCCCGGTCACGCTGCTGCCGCACTGGATCCAGTGGGCGTCGGACGTGCAGCCGTTCACGCCGGCGGTCGACCTGCTGCGCAACACGCTCGTCGGCACCCCGCTGCGCGACTCCCTGGGGCTGGAGCTGCTCAGGCTGGTGGGCTTCACCGCGGTCCTCCTCCCCCTTTCCCTGCTCGCGCTGCGCCGCGCGGTGGCGCGGGCGCGGCGCACCGGCACGATCATCGAATACTGAATGCGCGATTCGAACCGAGCCGAGGACCCGCTGATCCGCGCCCGCGTGCGCGTGCCGGAGCACGTGGTGTACCGCGACTTCGGTGACGAGACCGTGGTGCTCAACCTCGACAGCGGCATGTACCACGGGCTCAACCGCACGGCGGCGGTGATGCTGTCGGTGGTCGGGGAGAGCGACACGGTGGGCGCCGCAATCGACCGGCTGGCCGCCGAGTTCGACCAGCCACGCGAGGTGATCGAGCGCGACCTGCTCGACCTCTGCCATTCGCTGGACGAGCGCGGCCTGATCGAGCACGATGGCGGCCACCGGGGCTGAGGGCGGGGCCGCGGCCGAGCGCTGGCGGGCGCGGGCCTTCGGACTCGACATCGACCTGTCGTTTCCCGCCCCCGGACTGCCGGAGGCGGTCGGACCGGCGAGCGGCCCGCGCACGCGCGTCGACCTCGTCCCTCCCGCCGAGATCGATCGCGACTGGCCGGCGGAGCGCGCGGAGCGTGTCCTGGAGGAGCGCTTCGGCGCTCGGCAGCCGGAGCGGACGATCGACACTGAGCCGGAGGCGGGCTACAGGCTCTACGCGCGCCATTTCGGGCTGGCCAGGCTCTCCCCGGACGG
>JAXDIC010000293.1:0-3944 GCA_034664185.1 Thermoleophilaceae bacterium | reverse complement strand
CCACTCCGACCGTTGACCTTCGCGGTCTCGAAACGCGCGTCGGTCTGCGCGTGGAGCAGGCGGCAGAGCTCGCGGTAGTCGAACGAGGACCAGCTCCACGGCAGCCGGTAGCGCACCGAGCCATGCGGCGTCGCAAAGCGCATGCACGGGATCTCCTGGCGGATCGAGTCCTCCACTCCCATCGCGTGCAGCCACGGCGTCGGCGCCGCGCAGGCCGAGGTCGCGCGCTCGCCGATCTCATAGCGGTCGACGAGCAGCACGTCGGCCCCGCTTCCGGCCAGCTCCCGCGCGACGGCCAGCCCGGCGAAGGAGGCGCCGCAAACGAGCACGTCGGCGCGCTCGCCGTCCAGCGACGTGCGCTCGGTACCGCGCTTGGTCGCGCGGACGGTCATGCCGCTCGCATGGCCCGCCAGGCCGCGCCGCCCAGCTCCCACGGGGGCAGCGACGCACGGTGGCGGAAGACGTCGAAGCCGATGCGCTCGACGCGGTCCAGCACGCCCGCGTACACCGATCGCGCCAGCCGAATCGACGACTGCACCCGCGGCGACGCGGCCGCCACGGCGGCCTCCGTGCTCGCGAAAAGCGCGCGGGCGCGGGCGGTCTGGCTCGCCATCAGTGCCCGGAAGCCGGGGGTCGCCTGGCCGCGCGAGATCTCCTCCTCCCCCACGCCGTGGCGCTCGAGCTCCTCCGTCGGGAGATAGAGCCGGCCCAGTGCCCAGTCCTCAGGCACGTCGCGGATGAAGTTGGTGAGCTGGAAGGCGAGGCCCATATCGCCGTAGTCGGCACGGGCCGTCGCCGGCACCTCGAGCAGCGGCGCCATGATCCGCCCGACCGAACCGGCGCTGCCCTGCATGTAGCGGTCGAGCTCGTCGGCGGTCGCGATCCGCACCGGCCCGCAGTCCACCCGCATCGAGCGCATGTACACGTGCAGCTCCTCCAGCGGCAGGCCGTGTCGGGCGCCGGCGTCGACGAGCGCCGCGATCACCGGGTGCGACGAGCGCCCCCGCTTCAGACCGTCGTCCAGCTCGCGCTCCCAGCGGTCCAGCGCGGCCCGTCGGGCGGCCGGATCGGGCGGCCGGTGGGGGCCGTCGACCAGCTCGTCGGCCCCGCGCACAAAGCCGTACAGCGCGTGCACGGCGGGCCTGATCTCGCGCGGCAGCCGCCTGGTCGCCCAGTAGTAGGTGGGGTCGAACCGCCGGTGCATCCGGCGACATGCGGCGTAGGAGGATTGCAGCTGCGGGTCGATGTCGATCATGCTCCCACATCGGGAATCCATGGCTTCGATCTTCGAACGCAGCCTGATCTACGTCACCGGCAAGGGCGGTGTCGGCCGCAGCACCGTGGCCGGCGCGCTCGGTCTGGTCGCCTCCGCGCGCGGCCGGCGCACGATCGTCTGCGAGGTCGCCGAGCGCGGACAGCTGCCCGGCGTGTTCGGACGCGAGCTCGAGGGGGCGGAGGAGCTCGAGCTGGCCGACGGGCTGTGGGCGACGTCGATCGATCCGCAGGCGGCGCTCGAGGAGTGGCTGCGCACCCAGGTCGGCGGGCCGCTGGTCCGGTTGCTCGCGCAGAGCAGCGCCTTCGGCTATTTCGTGGCCGCCGCGCCCGGGGCGCGCGAGCTGGTGACGATCGTGAAGGTGTGGGAGCTGGCCCAGCGCAAGCGCTGGAAGCAGGGCGCCGAGGGCTACGACCTGGTGATCGTGGACGCGCCCGCCTCGGGGCACGGCATCGGCATGCTGCGAACGCCCAAGACCTACGGCGACCTCGCACGAATCGGGCCGATCCACAAACAGGCCGACCAGGTGACGCGGTTAATGCGAAACCGGCGCCTCACCGCCTACGTGGGCGTGGCGCTGGCGGAGGAGATGCCGGTGACCGAGACGCTGGAGGTCGACGACGCGTTGCGCGGGTCCGTGGGCGCCGGGCTGGAGACGATCATCGTCAACGGCGTGTACCCGCGCCGCTTCGCCAAGGCCGACGTGGAGCGCCTGGAGGCCACGGCGAGCAACGGCGCTCCGCCGGCGGCACGCGCCGCCCTGCGCGCGGCCCGCGGTGAGTACTCCTGGGCGCGCGGCCAGCAGGGCCAGCTGCGGCGCCTTCGGCGGGCGGTCGACGAGGCGGAGGTCGTCACCCTGCCGTTCCTGTTCGAGCCCGAGCTCGGCCGCGAGCAGCTGGAACGGTTGTCCGGCGAGCTCGACCGCAAGCTCGACCGCGGGTAGCTGGAAGCCCGCGATATCGTGGACGGTGGTGTTGGTCGCACCCGATGCCTCGGGTCAGGGAATCCGGTTCGAACTCCGGAGCTGACGCGCAGCGGTGGGGACGCGCGAGATGGCGAAGCGTCACTGGGCCTCGCGGCCTGGGAAGGCGGTCGTCCCGGTCGCGTCCGAGCCCGAAGACCTGCCGACTCTGCCCCGCGCGGCCCGACAGGCTGCACGGGCACCGGTAAACCGCGGCCCCGCGAGACGGGCCGCACGGCACAGAGGAGTTGGAATCGATGGCACGCACCGCCGTCCTAGGGCTTCCCCGCATCGGGCCCGACCGTGAGCTGAAGTTCGCGCTGGAGAGCCACTGGGCTGGCGAGACCGCCCCGTCCGAGCTGCTCGAGACCGCCCGCGACCTGCGCGCCGCCAACTGGCAGCGAGCCGCCGCCGCGGGGATCGACGTGATCCCCTCGGGTGACTCGAGCCTGTACGACCACGTCCTCGACACCGCCTGGGCGCTGGGGGCGATCCCGGCCCGCTTCGGCGAGCTCGATCGCGACGATCCCGCCGCGTACTTCGGGCTGGCGCGCGGCACCGCCGATCAGCGCCCGCTCGAGATGACGAAATGGTTCGACACCAACTACCACTACCTCGTGCCCGAGCTGCACCGCGGGCAGCGCTTCGAGCTTCGCGCCGACCACTGGACCGAACCGCTGCGGGAGGCCGCCGCGCTGGGGATCGTCACCCGCCCGGTCGTACTCGGCCCATTGAGCTTCCTACTGTTCTCGAAGGCCCTGGAACGGCCGCTCGTGGCTCTCTACGATCTGGTCAAGATCTACGCTGCGCTGCTGCGCGAGCTGGCCGACGCCGGCGCGCGCGAGGTGCAGATCGACGAGCCGTGCCTGGCCCTCGACCCCACCCGCGCCGAGCTGGACGCCTTCGCGGAGTCCTGGCGCGCGCTCAGCGCGGAGACGGACCTCGAGCTGTGCCTGGCGACGTACTTCGCCGGGCTGAACGTCGGTGGGGCGCTCGAGCGCGTGCTCGCGCTCCCGGCCGCCGAGGTCCATCTCGACCTGGTGCGCGCCCCGGACCAGCTCGACGGAGCGCTCGCCGCACTGCGCGAGATCCCCACGCGGCTGTCGCTCGGCGTGCTCGACGGACGCAACGTCTGGGCGGCGGACCTCGACGCCGCGCTGGAGCGAGTCGATGCCGCCCGAGCCGCCCTCGGGTCCGACCGCGTGACCATCGCCCCATCGTGCTCGCTGCTGCACGTGCCCCAGGAGGCGGCGCGGGAGACCGGCATCGATCCCGAGGTCCGCGGATGGCTCGCCTTCTGTGCCGAGAAGCTCGTCGAGCTGCGGCTGCTGGCGGACGCCGCTGACGCCCCGGCAGAGCGCCGCGACGAGCTGCTGGCGAACACGCGGGAGACGATCGGCGCGCGCCGAACGTCGGCGCACACGAATGACCCGGTCGTCCGCGAGCGCGTCGGTTCGCTCGATCCCGCCGACTACGACCGCGACGCCGCGGCCCCGGCGCGCCGTGAGGCCCAGCGGGCGCGCGTCTCGCTGCCCGACCTGCCCACGACGACGATCGGCTCCTACCCGCAGACCGCCGAGATCCGGGCCGCGCGGCGGGACCTCCGCGAGGGCCGGATCGACGACGCGGCCTACGAGCGGTTCCTGGAAGGCCAGATCGCCCACGTCATCGAGGTGCAGGAGGGCCTCGGCCTCGACGTCCTAGTGCACG
>JAXDIC010000278.1:0-5521 GCA_034664185.1 Thermoleophilaceae bacterium | reverse complement strand
GCGACGACGGGGTCAAGGTCGTCGTCGACGCGATCGAGATCGGCGCCCGGGTGCTCGATCGCGAGCAGGCCGGCGCCAACGCGGACTTCGTGCGCAGCGAGTTCGACCGCACGGCGCGCGACGTCGAGACCGCGTTCTCGGAGCGCGCCAAGGCCGTCGCGGACGATCTGGGCAAGAAGGTCGACGAGGTCTTCGGGCCCGACAGCGGCCACCTCACCAAGGCGCTCGAGCGGCACTTCTCGGACGAGAGCGACTCCGCCGTGCAGAACCGCGTGCGCGACGTCCTGGGCGAGGTCATGGCGCGCTCGCGCGAGGACCTGCTCAAGCAGTTCTCGTCGGCCGACGGCCAGAACCCGCTGGCGGACTTCAAGGCGCGCACCGTCGAGGCTCTCAAGGAGGCCGCCGAGCGTCAGGAGCTCAGCCTGCGCGGCGTCGAGGAGCGCATGACCGCCATGCGGTTGGAGCTCCAGGCGCTCCGCGACGAGCGCGAGAAGCGCGGCGAGCTGGAGGCCGAGCGCCAGCGCGGCACGGCCAAGGGCCGCACGTTCGAGGAGCAGGTGTTCGAGGCGGTCGAGGCCATCGCCTCGGCACAGGGCGACGACTGCGACGCCGTCGGTGACCTCCGCGGCGCCACCGGCAAGACCGGCGACGTCGTCGTCGCGATCGACGCGTGTCGCGGACCCGCGCGCGGGCGAATCGTCATCGAGGCCAAGACAGGCAAGCTCTCCAAGCCGAAGGCGTTCGAGGAGCTCGACCGCGGCATGCGCGAGCGCGACGCGGACTTCGGGGTGCTGGTGGTCCCGGCCGACGACAGGCTGCCCGCCAAGACGCGGGCGCTGCGCGAGTACAACGGCGACAAGCTGCTCGTGGCGTACGACCCCGAGGCCGACGGCGGCCTCGCGCTGGAGGTCGCCTACTCGCTGGCGCGTGCGCGCGTCACGATGGCTCGGTCCGAGGGGGAGGGGCTCGACACGGCGGCGCTGCGCGACACGGTGGAGCGCGCGCTGGGCGTCATGGAGGACGTGCGCAAGATCAAGCTGCAGCTGACCGGTGCCAAGACGGGCATCGACAGCGCACGGTCGATTCTCGACGACATGGCTGACCGCGTCCGCGGATACCTGCAACAGATCGAGGAGCTCGCTGCGGCTGGCCAGCCGCTGGTGGACGAGCAGCCGTCACTGCTCGACTAACTCGCTGTAGGACCCTCCAGCGCGGGCGCTGCAAACCGTCGCATGCCGGCGTCATCGGGGGTCGGCCGTGCGGAGCACTGTCCGACCCCCTCTTCCTTGGCCTGCTCGGTTTTCGCACCCGTTCCAGGGCGCGGTCGTATGTGTTCCGTAACGCTCTGTTCGCCCCGGAAGCACCTGGGCTGTATTGAGCCCGGCGGCCTCACTCAGGGCAGCAGCAGCGTGCCGGACGACGACGGGCGCTGGGGGCCGATCGTCAGCGTGGCGGGCTTGATCATGTGCGATGCCGCCTGGTCGGAGCCCGCGCGGATCGTGTAGGTGCCCGTCTCGAGCGTCTCCTGGATACGGCCGGCGTCGAGCGGGTTGATCGGGCCGACCTGCTCGATGCGGTTGTGCGGTCCGCCCTCCACCGTCACCGTGTGCGACTGCTGCGACTGGTTGGAGATCAGCAGCACCACGGGCCCCGCGCCGAGCTTCGCGGGCTCCACGGAGACGGACTTGTCGGTGATCACGCCGGTGAGCTGAACCGGCACGGGCGGGCGCGGGTTGTCCTTGAAGTCGGAGCCGCCACCGCAACCGATCACGGCCAGGCTCACCAGACCCCCGAAGAGGAGCGCGGCGCTACGGGTCCATCGGGCTCTCGTCATCCTCCCCCACATCCCTTGCGGGAACCCTATCCGAACCAAACGGACGTACGCTCGGAAATCAGCCGGTCTACCTCGGTCTGAATCCGCCCGCGTATCTCTTCGGCAAGCGACTGGACGAGCTCGAGGTCATCCGCCGCCTCCGACCCGTAGCCCTCGAGCTCGATCGGCTCGAGGAAGCGGATCTTGAACTTCGCGGGCATGTACATCAGGCCCGCGGCCAGCCCCAGATGCGGGAAAGCGTGATTGATCGGGAAGTAGATCAGCCCCGTGAGGCGCTGGAGCAGCGGCACGTGGGCGAAGATCGGCATCGCCTCCTCGGCTCCGATGACCGCGACGGGCACGATCGGGACGCCCGCGCGCAGGGCGGTCTTCACGAACCCGCCCCGGCCGAAGCGGCGCAGGCGGTAGCGCTGCCAGTAGAGCTTGCGCGATCCCTTCTGGCCCTCGGGGAAGACGAGCACGAGCCGACCCTCGTCGCGCAGCAGTCGCTGGGCGTTGGCCGGGTGCGCCGCGACCATGCCGATCTTGTTGGCCAGCATGCCA
Organism: Thermoleophilaceae bacterium; assembly: GCA_034664185.1. Taxonomy (GTDB): domain Bacteria; phylum Actinomycetota; class Thermoleophilia; order Solirubrobacterales; family Thermoleophilaceae; genus AC-37. The sequence continues at coordinate 3,144 of JAXDIC010000278.1, read as the reverse complement.
ACCCCCGGATAGCCCTTGAACCAGTTCTCGCCGAGCATGTAGAGCGGCCGCGGCGCCGTCTGCTCGTTGCGGAGCGCCTGCATGATCATGGGGGCGTCGGGCGGCAGCGCGCCCGAGTGGTTGGAGGCCAGCAGCGCTCCGCCGTCGGCGGGGACGTTCTCGATGCCCTCCACCTCGACCCGGAACCAGTAGCGATAGTAGAAGTTGAGCATCGGCTCCGCGATCCGGAAGATCCGCTCGGAGCGTCCCCAGTCGTCCACCTCGCGGCCGGGGTCCGGCGCCGGTATCAGCTCGCGAAGGAGCCGGAGGTCCGGTTCGAGATCGAGGTCCCGAGGCTCCGCCGACGGCAGCTCGTAGGGATCGCTGCGCGGATCCCACGCGTCGGTGCGCGCCCGTGGCTCCTCGGCCCCGGCTATCGACTGCAGCGGCCCCCCGAGGAGCGGGCTGTCAGCGGTCAGGCGCCCGCGACGAGCTGCCGCTCGTCGTCGAGCTCCCTGAGGGTCTGCTGCAATCGGTCCCAAGATTCGCCTTCCGCCTCCTCGTAGTCCCGTCCCCCGAGGCCCTGCAGGCTGTCGCTGTAGGCCTCCCAGGCCTGTCGCTCCCGCTGCTCGATGTCCGCGAGTCGCCGGGCTCTGTGGTCCGAGATGTAGGTGGTCATACGAAGCTCGCTCCGATGGCGCTTGTGCGAGGTAGGGGGATGGTACCCATGATCACGCCCGGCGCACCATCGGCCCGCAGGTTGGCACCGCCGACCCGGCGCGCATGCCGCGCGGGGCCTAGCCCGTGGTGAAGCGCCACGTGCGATCGGCTGCGCGCAGCTCGTTGTCGCCGCGGTCCACGACGCCGGAGAGGATCCTCACCGTGTAGCTGCGGTGGGCGGCCAGTCCGCGCTTGGGCACGAGCCGCGCGCGCTGCTGGCGGGCGTCGTAGGTCACGCGGGCGCCCACCCTGCGCCCACCCGGGCCGATCAGCCGCAGCGTGCTGGAGCTGACGCCGCTCACGGCCTCGGAGAACCGCACCGATACTCCGGACGTCCGCGACACCCCGTGCCTACCCGGGCCGGGCGTACGGTTGCGGACCCTCGGCGCCGTGAAGTCGTTCGACACGAGAGCCGAGACCGCCTGGCCGTTCTTGGTGAACTGCCAGTCGTTGGCCAGCTGCGAGAACCCGGATTGGCTCACGTCCGCGTTGACGAGCACCGCGGTGATGCGCGCGAATCGCTTGGGATCGGTCAGCGTCACGCTGGTGGCCCCGCCGCGTGGCAGTCGCTTCAGGTCGACCTCGACGGGCCCGCTGGTCTCCGGCCCCGTGCGGCCCACGAGAGCGAAGGCGCCCGCGGTGCCCTTGGGGAGCCTGCCGACAAGCTTGACGCGAGCGTCGCTGGTTGGCGTGACGTTGACGAGTGCGTACGCGGTGTGGTCGAGGTGGCCGCTGACCGCGGGGGCGCCGGGCCCCAGGTTCTTCGACGACGCGCGCGCCACGTCCGGCCAGGTGGGGCCCTCCTCGAACGGACCCGCCGTGGACCGCCACTCGGCGGTATCCGCCGCGAAGCGGGTGAAGGCCTCGAAGAAGCTGGTGCCCCGCGTGGCTAGCGACGCGTTGTACGCGCCGGGCGCGAACGAGGGCGGCTTGGTCTGCGTGGACTTCTCCCAGGCGCCGCGGATCGTGTCGGGGCCGTAGTGCGCGTCGATCCAGCGGTTCCACACGGCGTCCCCGTAGACCTTCACGTTCAGCGCGTCCGAGGGATCGGCCGAGTTGAAGCGCGTCAGCGGGACCTGGGTCAGCTGGGCCCACGGCTTCAGATAGGAGACGTAGTCGTTCACGTCGGTGTAGACCTTGTCCTCCATCCAGACGGCGGTGGCCTCGAACATCCAGCTGTCCTGGAGCACGTCGTAGCCGAACTGGAGCACGTGGTTGTACTCGTGCGCCGCGGTGACCTCCATCGGCAGGATCGGGTCGGTGTAGCGCGGGTACTCCGCGTGGCTGAAGTTGTTGTCCATCACCAGGTAGGCGAACTGGGAGTTGGTCTTCTGGCCCGGGTCCGGCGTGGAGTAGCCGAAGATGCCCTGGTCGCCCAGCTGCTTGATGTAGACGTCGACCTTGTTCATGTCGCCGCCACGCGTGCCGTCCGGGATAGGCGCCTGCCAGGCCATCCTGACGTTCTCCTGCTGATAGACGTTCTCGAACACGCGATCCATCGTCTGCACGTAGTCGGGGATGTTGTCGCCGTCGTTCGACTGGAGCGGCGGCCGGTCGTCCACCTGCCCGGGCAGCATCGTGGCGACCCAGTGGATGCAGAAGTGCGCGCTGCAGAACGGCGAGGAAGCCAGCGGCGGGCCGCTCTCGGGCACGGTGTACGAGTCCTCGCCCGTCTGGGCCTGGCCGATGGTGGGCCGGAGCAGCAGCCGGCGGGCGCGCGCGTGCTGCGAGCCGTGCAGCTTCGACAGCCCCACGGCGAGGTCCTTGAGGAGCGGGGTGAGCTCGCGGCCGGTCTTGACGTGCCTGCCGTGGCGCACGGCCTCGGCCTTGACCAGGGCCTGGGCGGCCGCCCGGTGGGAGCTGGCCGCGTGCAGCGAGCGCGACCCGGTCGCGGCGGCCGGCCCCGGCAGCGCGGCGGCGACCGCAAGCGCGGCGAGCGAGATCAGGGGGAGGCGTCGAGGCACGGGCTACTCACCCAACACCCTCGGCCGCCGTGAGGTTCGGCTTGAACCTGGGCAGCTCAACCGAACGGGAGGTCGACCAGCTGGGCGGTGGCGCCCGAATCCCCGACCTCCAGCGTGTCTCCCGGCGTGGCCTCGCGCCGCACCACGGCCAGTGCGATCGGCCCGTGGACCGGCGACACCGCGACGGATCCGATCGTTCCGACCTGCCTCTCTCCAAGGCGCAGCGCCTGGCCGGACTCGGCGGGCTCGGAGAGCCGGAGTCCCCGCAGGTGGCGGTTGGGCTTGCCCTTGTAGTGCAGGCGGGCGACGGTCTCCTGGCCCACGTAGCATCCCTTGGTGAAGCTCACGGCGCGCTCGTTGAGCCCGGCCTCCTCGGGGATCGTGTCGACGTCGAAGTCGAGCCCGAAGCGAGGCCGGCCGGACTCGATCCGCAGGCACTCGGCGGCCTCTTCGGACGCCGGCTCCACGCCAAGGGCCACCC
>JAXDIC010000257.1:0-4999 GCA_034664185.1 Thermoleophilaceae bacterium | reverse complement strand
CGGGCCAACTTCAAGGGCATGAAGCGTGTGTACGACAGCTATGTGTCGGCGCCGCTCGCCCGTCTCGCCCGCGCGACCGGCGAGGAGGCGTTCGCGCGGGCGGCCGTGCGAAATTGCGAGTTCGTCCTGCGCCGCCAGCGCCCGAATGGGTGGTTCGAGCTGTGCGACAACAACCCCCGCTTCAACGACGCGCCGCTGACCCACACCATCTGCTACACGGTCGACGGGCTGCTCGAGACCGGCGATGTCCTGGGTGATCAGCGGTTCGTCGAGGCCGCCACCCGGACGGCCGATCGGCTGCTGGCCATCGTCGATGCCTCGCCGGACCTACCGGCGCGGCTGGGCGCGGACTGGGAGCCCCGCGCGCGCTATGTCTGCGTGACGGGGGTCGCGCAGCTCGGCGTGATCCTGATGCGGCTGCACGAGCGAACCGGGCAGCCGCGCTACCTCGAGGCGTCGCGATCGCTGGTCTCGTTCCTCGTGGGTGTGCAGCGCATGAGCGCGGCCGGGCGGACGCGGCGCGGCGCGCTGCCGGGGTCCTACCCCGTGTGGGGCTTCTATGCCCCGCTCAAGCTCCCCTCGTGGGCGACCAAGTACCTGGTCGACCTCCTGCTCCTCGTTCGAGCGGCCCAGCACGCCGGCGAGGCCGGGCACGGCCGCGGCGGGGGCGCGGGCTAGCGATGAGCAGCGAGTGGCAGCCCCCGGCGACCGAGGGGGCCCTCCGGATGCGGCCGCTGACGGTGCTGGCTCGCCCGTGGACGGAGAGGAGGTTCGTGCACGCGGACTACGAACGCCTGCTCGACGGGCTGACCGACAGCTCGCGGTTCCTGGTGGTCCCGCTGCGCGAATTCGCGACGGCTCCCAGGGACAGGGTCGTGGTGGGGCTGCGCCACGACATCGAAGAGCGGTTCCAAAGCGCACTCGAGATGGGTGCGCTGGAGGCCGAGCGGGGGCTTCGCGCCACCTACTTCATCCTGCACACCGCCCGCTACTACGCCCGGATGGGGTGGCGCCGGTCGCAACACGACGAGTCGCTGATCCCTGGACTGCGGCGACTCCAGGAAATGGGGCACGAGGTGGGCTGGCACAACGACCTGGTCACGCTCCAGGCCGTGCACGGAATCGAGCCGCGGCAGTACCTCGCGGCCGAGCTGGAATGGCTGCGCGGGCACGGGATCGACGTGCGCGGCGCCGCGAGCCACGGCTCCTATTGGGCGCACCGCCTCAGCTACCACAACAACTACTTCTTCGAGGACTTCGACGAGCTGCACGAGGGGTTCCCGAACACGGACGCCGTCCAGGTCGGCGAGCGGCGGTGCCAGCTCAGCAAGGGACGCCTTCGGGAATTCGGGTTCGAGTACGAGGCCTACCACCTGGGCGAGGACCACTACTTCTCGGATGCGCGCTTCGACGCCGCGGGCCACAGATGGCACACCGATGCGATCGACCTCGCCCGGCTCGAGCCGGGCGACCGGGCGATCGTGCTGACCCACCCCGACTACTGGGATCCGTCGGTCACGCGCAAGGCGCTCCGCACGGTCGTCTGGAGCGCCAGGCGGCTGGTGGTGGGCGAGCGGTCATGGCGGATTCACTGAGCGCGCCCCGGAGGCCGTGGCTCGGCGGGGTCGCGCCGTTCCTCCCGGGGGCCACGCTGATCGCCCTCTGGGCCCTCTGGATACCTCGCGAGGGGGGTTACTTCCCGCGCGCCTGGTATCCGGCGGGCATCTTCGCGATCGCACTGCTGGCCGCGGTGGCGCTAGCTGGCGGACGCCTGCTGCCACCCCGACGCTCGGGCCGGCTGGCGTTGGCGCTCCTCGCTGGCTTCACCGCGTGGAGCTTCCTCTCGCTCCTGTGGGCGGATTCGCCGGGCAGCGGATGGGCGGCCTCCGACCAGCTTCTTCTCTACCTCGCCATCGCATGGCTGGCCGTACTCGTCCCGTGGCGAGCGGATTCCGCCGCGGCCTTCGTGGGCCTCTGGTCGATCGCCGTGGCCGTCGCGTGCGCCGTCGAGCTCTTGTCCGCGCTCAGTGCGCCAAGCCTGGGCCACTACATCTTCGAGTCGCGGTGGCAGCAGCCGACCGGGTACGCGAATGCGGCGGCGGCCATCGCCGCCATGGGGTGTTGGCCCGCCGCGATGCTCGCGTCCCGGCGCGGCGTTCCCGCCGTGCTCCAGGTGCTCTTCCTGGCGATTGCGGCGTTCCTGGTGGAGTTCTCGCTCCTGCCCCAGAGCCGGGGTGCGTTCATAGGGATGGGACTCGCGCTTCCGGTGTTCGTTGGCCTTGCGCCGGATCGGCCCCGGCTGATCCTGCGGATCGCGGTCGTGGGCCTCGGCGTGGCCATCGCGGCCGGCCCGGTCTGGAACCTGTTCGGAGCGGGGGAGGCCAAGCGGCCGCTCGGTCCGGCCCTCGACAGCGCGGCCAATTCGATGCTCGTGAGCATCGCGATCGTCGCCCTCGCCGGGGTGGTCGTCGCGATCGCGGAGCGCCGGATCCACCCGGGCGAGCGCGTGACCCGGGTGGCACGCCGCCTGGCGGTCGCCAGCGTCGTCGTGATCTCGCTGGCCGCCGCCGGGCTCGCCGTGGCCAACGCCGGCGACGCCGCGCACTACGCCCGCAAGCGCTGGGACGCGTTCTCGTCCAACCGGGAGGTGGCGGATACGAACTCGTCCCGGATCGCCCAGCGCAGCAGCGACCAGCGTTACGACTACTGGCGCGTCTCCGTCGCCACGTTCCGGAATGCACCGGTCGGAGGCGCGGGCGCGGGCGGCTTCGAGGACGTGTACTCGCGGGAGCGCCGGCACCCGAAGCCCTCCCGCTCCCCGCACAGCATCTGGATGCGCTCGCTGGCTGAGACCGGCGGGGTCGGCACCGCCCTGCTGGTCGCGTTCGTGGTCGTCCTCGCGGGCGGGCTGTTCCGGGCGCGCCGGCGCCTGGACCACCGCGGGCGGGGGATCGTCGCGGCGTGCGCGGCCGTCAGCGCGTACTTCGTGGGACACGCGTCCGTCGACTGGCTCGAGCTGTTCCCCGCGCTGGCCGCTCCAGCGGTCGCGCTGCCCTTCGTTGCGCTTCGCGTCGCTTCGCCGGGCTACTCGCCGGTGAGGACGGGGTTCGGGGGCTGGCGCAGGGCCGTCGCCGTCGCCGTCGGTGCCGTCGTCGCCGCGGCCGCCATCGCCGCGCTGGTGCTGCCCTACCTCTCGGTGCGCTACGTCGACAGCGCGCTGCGCAGCTGGCGCGCCGATCCCGCGGGAGCGGCCAGCGACCTGCGACAGGCGTCCGCGCTCAACCCGCTCTCACCCGAGCCTCGATACGCCCAGGGACGGATCGCGCTCGACGAGCGCCGCTACGGCGCCGCGCGGCAGGCCTTCCAGCAGGCCCTCGAGCGCGAGGAGGCCTGGTACCCGCACTTCGAGCTGGCGCTCATCGCCGCTCAGGAGGGTCGCTTCGGCATCGCCCGGCGGGAGATCGCCCGGGCGCATGCCTTGAACCCGCCCGACCCGCTCGTCACCAAGGCGGTTTCGCTGATCGCCAAGCGAAAGCGAATCGATCCGGCGGCGGTTGACCGCAAGACGCTTCTCATACCCCTTTACAGAGACGCCCGACACTTGTAGCCTGACGTGGAACACCTCAGGGTTCAGGATCTCTTGCGCGCCACTCTTCTAGCCATTCTCGCCGCAGCGCTGCTTGCACTGCCTGCTGGCGCGGTTGCCCAGACACCAACGGACGACGTGTATTCCCACGCCGAGAGCCGGCAGCAGACGGCGCCAGCTGATGCCAAGTCCGCTGGGCTGGCCTTCACTGGCCTCGACGTCGGAGTGGTCGTCCTGGCGGGCGCGTTCCTGGTGGGAACGGGCCTCCTGATTCGCCGGGCCTCGCGCGAGACCTAGAGCAGCCGCCGGGCGTCGTTCTTCAGAGGGCCTGCACGTGCGCGTCGCGGCGCATGCGGGCGTGACGCCGGGCGTGCCTGCGCCGGTGCGAGCTCTTGCGCGCCAGGGCGCGGGCGCGCCTGCGCGCCTGAGCGTGGAGTCGGGTGCGCTGGGTGCGTCGCACTCGTGGGTCGCTTCTCGGCGCGACGGCGTCCGAGGCGCCGTAGGCGGGCAGCGCGTAGACCGGCGCCGCCTGGCTGAAGTTGGGCTCACCCTCGACGGTCCATGGCGACGTCGCCAGGTGCAGCCCCATCAGGCGCCCCCAGGCGGTGTCGGCGACGATGTTCTGGATGGGCAGGCCGTTGGAGCTGACCTTGACCACCTGCCCCGGGGCAACGGTGAGCGGCGCTATCGAGGCGCGCAGCATGCCGGCGCCAGAGACGTTGACCCGCGCGCGCTCGGTGCCGTCCACGGTCAGCGTCAGCGTCCCGCTGCCGGGCTTTGCCGTGAAGGCTCCGAGCGAGGTGATGCGCCATGGGCTCGAGCGCTTGCGGAACACCATCGTCCGCGTCGCCGTCGATGCGTCGACCGCGTAGTAGTAGGGCTGGCCCGAGACGGTGCCGTCGGAGTACTCCTGGATGTAGGTCGGCAGGAAGTTGCGCCCGCCCGGGAGCCCGTACTGGCCGCCGGGCAGCGCCCAGCTGCGACCGGCGTCGGAGGAGTAGCCGACCAGCTCGCGTGGGTCGAGCCCGTAGTACGCGTCCGGGGCGAGGGGGGAGCGCTCGTTGCGTCCGTTGGCGCCGAGGATCCCGGTCTTGGTGTAGAGGAAGTTGACCGAGGTGAAGTTGCGGTCGGGGGCGGGGTCGGAGTTGCGCACGATCGTGGCGTACTCGACGCCCTGAGTGACCGGCACGTCCATCGGCACCCTGACGATCCCCTGGCGGACGTCGGCCAGCGGCGCCGAGGCCTCGCAGGGACGGAACGTCTGGCTCGAGAGCGTCAGGCTGGTGTCCGGGCGCCCGTCCGGCAGGACGGGGTGCGTGGTGACGAGCCAGCTGCCGCCGTTGCCCAGCCCGTAGCCGGTCGAGCCGCTCTGGCGGCAGGCCGAGCCGTCGGCCTCGATCCGCAGGTGCAGGG
>JAXDIC010000240.1:0-9136 GCA_034664185.1 Thermoleophilaceae bacterium | reverse complement strand
CGCGCAGCGGGAAGTTGAGGTGCACCGGGCCGGGACGGCCGCCGCCCGCGGTCGCGAACGCGCGGCAGGCAAGCGCCCGGTGATGGACCGCCGTGTCGCGCGAGGGCTCGAAGTTGCCCACCTCCACGAACCACTTGGCAAACGAGCCGTAGAGCTTGATCTGGTCGATCGCCTGACCGGCGCCCACGTCGCGCAGCTCGGGCGGGCGGTCGGCCGTCATCACGATCAGCGGCACACGCGACTCGTACGCCTCCACCACCGCGGGCATCAGGTTGGCGGCCGCCGTGCCCGACGTGCAAGTGACGGCCACGGGAGTGCCGGTCGCCTTCGCGATGCCGAGGGCCACGAATCCGGCGCAGCGCTCGTCGATCACCGAGTGCGCCGCGATGCGCGGCTCGTCCGCCAGCGTCAGCGAGAGCGGCGCGTTGCGCGAGCCCGGCGAGGTGACGGCGTGTGCCATGCCGCAGCGGGCCAGCTCGTCCACGAAGGCCTGGATGGGTGCGTACGTCCGATTGATCGGGATCATGCTGGCGAGATGGAGGTGCCGCCCGTGATCTTCGTCCCCGGCTTCATGCAGAAGGGCGACGCCTGGAGCCCGGTCGGCGAGCTGGTCGGCCAACGCTATCCCAGCGCCTACCTCGACTTTCGCACGCACAGCTTCGAGGCGCGCCTGGGGGAGCTGCGCCAGGCGGCCCAGCCCGGGGCGGTGGTGGTCGGCTACTCGATGGGTGGCCGGCTGGCGCTGCACCTGGCCGTTCGGGAGCCGGATCGGCTGGCGGGCCTGGTCACGGTGGGCGCCAGTCCCGGCATCGACGATCCGGAGGAGCGTCGCCGCCGGGCCGAGGACGACGCGCGGCTGGCCGCCTGGATGGAGCAGTCCACCATCGAGGAGGTGGTGGCGCGCTGGGAGGGCCTGCCGGTGTTCGCCGACCAGCCGGCCGAGCTGGTGGAGGCGCAGCGGCGCGGGCGCCTCGAGCACGACCCGCGGCTCCTGGCCACGCTCCTGCGCTCCGCGGGCCAGGGAGTGCTTCCCGGCATCTGGGACGAGCTGCGGCGCATTCGTGCGCCCGTGCTCGCGCTGGCGGGCGAGCGTGACAAGCGCTACATCGCGGCCGCCCGGCGGATCGCGCTGCTGGCGCCGCGCGGCGACGCCCTCCCGGTGATGGGCGCGGGCCACGCGGCGCATCTCGAGCGCCCCGACGTCGTGGCGTCGCTAGTGCTCGAGTTCCTCGACCAGCACTTCGGCCAGGGCGGCGTCGTCGACTGACACGCCCAGGCCGGGACCCTGTGGGACCGCCAGCAGGCCGGCCCGCGGCCCGGGCAGCGCTCGCGCCAGCGCCGCGTCGAACAGCTCCAGCGTGGCCAGGCCGCAGGCCAGCGACAGGCGCTCTGCCGCCGCCAGCTGCAGCGCGGCCGCTATGCCCCACGGGCCGTCCAGCGTGCTGGAGAGGAACGGCTCCAGGCCGTGCTCGCGCGCCTCGGCGATGGCCGCCCGGGCCGCTCGGAACCCTCCGCTCGGGGCGAGCTTCACGTTGACCACGTCGCAGGCCTTGGCGGCCGCGGCGGCGCGCACGTCGTCCGCCGTGGCGACTGGCTCGTCCGCGGCCACCGGCACGCCGACCGCCCGGCGCACCTCCGCGAGCTCCTCGAGCGTGCGGCACGGCTGCTCCACCAGCTCGAGGTCATAGCGCGCGAGCTCGTTGACGGCGGCCACCGCCTGGCCGACCGTCCACGCGCCGTTCGCGTCGATGCGCAGCGCGGGCCACGGGCCGATGGCCGCGCGCACCGCGGCCACGCGGTCGGCGTCGTCGGGCAGTCCGACCTTGAGCTTGAAGCAGGCGTAGCCCTCGCGCACCCCCTCCGCGGCGTGGAGCGCCACCTCCTCCGGAGGGCCGGCGGCCAGGGTGCGGTTGACCGCGATGGCCTCCGCTCCCGGCTCGCCCACCGCCCGTCCTTCGCGCCGGGCCTCGAGGTCCAGCAGGGCCATCTCCTCCGCCGCCCGCGCCTGAGCCGGCACGCCGTTGTCGGCCCGTCCTTCGAGGAGGGCCTCGGCCACCGAGCGCAGCGTCACGCCGTCGTATGGCTCGAACGGCGCGGCCTCCCCGAACCCGACGGCGCCCGTGTCGTCCTCGATCCGCAACAGGAGGAGCTCGCGGGCCGAGACCACCCCGCTGGCCGTGACGAACGGCTCCCGGAACGGAATCGACAGGCGCGCGACTCGCCGCTTCACGACAGCAGGATCCCCGCCGCCAGCAGGACCGAGTACACGGCCAGCAGGCGCCCGGTGCCAGCCAGGGCGGCGTTGAGTGACGCACCGTCGGTCCGGGTCCCGACGGTGCGCATCAGCGGCACCGCCAGCGGCGCGGAGAGCAGCGGCAGCATGACGCAGTACGTGAGGCCTCCGGCGGCCCAGATGACCACCGGAGCGAGGTAGGACAGCACGATCATGACGGCGTACAGCCGGCGCGCCCGAAGGCGGCCGAGCCGGACCGCCAGCGTGCGCTTGCCCGCGCGGCGGTCGGTCTCGATGTCGCGCACGTTGTTGACCACCAGGATGGCCGCGGCCAGCAGGCCGACCGGAGCGGCGACGGCGAACGCCTCCCAGCGCAGGCGCTCGACCTGCACGTAGAACGACCCCACCACGGCGACGATCCCGAAGAACAGGAACACGAAGATCTCGCCGAGCCCCTCGTAGCCGTAGGGGCGCGGGCCGCCGGTGTAGAGCACGCCCGCGGCGATCGAGGCGGCGCCGACCAGGAGCAGCTCCCAGCCGGCGACCGCCACGAGGTACGCCCCAGCCGCGACGGCGATCCCGAACGCGATCCAGGTGCCCACCAGGACCTGCCTCGGCGGCATCAGCCCGCCGGCCGTGACGCGCACGGGGCCCAGGCGGTCCTCGGTGTCCGCCCCGCGGCGGGCGTCCGAGTAGTCGTTGGCCAGGTTGGTGCCCACCTGGATGAACACACTGCCGACGAGCGCGCACGCGAAGCGAAGCGGGTGGAACACGTCGTCCAGCCCGGCCAGCGCCGTGCCGACCAGCACGGGCGCCACGGCCGCGGGCAGCGTGCGCGGTCGCGCAGCGACCAGCCACAGCCGCAGCGGGCTCAGGGCGCGGGCGTTCACGGACGCTTTGGGAACCTGCCGAAGTCCGGCGTGCGCTTCTCCCGGTAGGCGTCGCGGCCCTCCTGCGCCTCCTCGCTCCCGTAGAACAGGAGGTTGGCGTCGTGGGCCAGCTGCTGGATGCCGCTCAGGCCGTCCTCGGTGGCGTTGAAGCTGGCCTTGAGCAGCCGCAGGGAGAACGGCGACAGCGCCAGCATCTCGCGGCACCAGCGCACCGTCTCCTCCTCGAGCTCCTCGAGCGGGACCACCGTGTTGACGAGCCCCATCCCGAGGGCCTCCTCGGCGCCGTACTGGCGGCAGAGGAACCAGATCTCCTTGGCCTTCTTGGGGCCCACGAGCTGGGCCAGCACCCCGGCGCCGAAGCCGCCGTCGAAGGAGCCGACCTTGGGCCCCGTCTGGCCGAAGCGCGCGTTGTCGGCGGCGATGGTCAGGTCGCAGATGACGTGCAGCACGTGCCCGCCGCCGATCGCGTATCCGGCCACCATCGCGACGACCGGCTTGGGCGTGCGGCGGATCTGCACGTGGAGGTCGGTGACGTGGAAGCGACCGACTCCGCCGCTGGCCGCCCCGTCGGCGGACATGTAGCCGGAGTCGCCCCGCACCCGCTGATCGCCGCCGGAGCAGAACGCGTGCGGCCCCTCGCCAGTCAGGACTATCACGCCCACCTCGACGTCCTCCCGCGCGCGGTCGAATGCGTCTCGCAGCTCCACCACGGTCTCGGGGCGGAACGCGTTGCGCACCTCGGGCCGGTCGATGGTGATCTTGGCGATCCCCTCGGCGACCTCGTAGCGGATGTCCGTGTACTCGGCGGCCTCCTTCCAGTCGGCGGCCGGGCGGATGGTGCGCTCCTGCGTTGCCATCGCGCGCTTACGATAAGCCCTCTGGACGACTGGCTCACCCTGCGAGCGCGCTCTCACGCCGACGCCCCGGCGCTGGTCGCGGGCGCGCGCACCCTGACCTACGCGGAGCTGGACGCCGCCGCCGCGGGCGTGGCGCGCCGGCTGGCGGCCGCCGGCGTGGGGAGCGGCGACCGCGTGGCATCCACGCTGCCGGCGGGCTCCGACTTCGCGGCGCTGCTGCATGCGCTGCCTCGCCTGGGAGCCGTGCTGGTCCCGCTCAACACGCGTCTGAGCTCGGTCGAGCGCGCCTGGCAGGTCGACGATTGCGCCGCCCGCCTGGTCGTCAGCGTGCCGGTGGACGGCGAGGAGGCGGACGTCGACCCGCTGACCACCGTGGACCCCGACGGCGTGCAGACCCTGCTCTACACCTCCGGCACCTCCGGGCTGCCCAAGGCGGTGGAGCTGACATACGCCAACCACGCCGCCAGCGCCATCGCGTCGGCCTGGAACCTGGGCGTCGACCCGGGCGACCGCTGGCTGTGCGTCCTGCCGGTCTTCCACGTCGGCGGCCTGGCGATCCTGCTGCGCTCCGCCATCTACGGAACGACGGCGGTCGTGCACGACGGATTCGACCGTGACGCCGTGGCCAGCACCCTGGCGTCCAGCGAGGTCACGCTGGTATCGCTGGTGGCCACCATGCTCAGGCGCCTTCGCGACAGCGGCCTCGAGGACGCCCCCGCGCTGCGCGCGGCGCTGCTCGGCGGGGGCCCGGTGCCGCGCGACCTCCTCGAGTGGGCCGCCGGACGCGGGCTGCCGGTCCTCCAGACCTACGGCCTGACCGAGACCGCCTCGCAGGTCGCGACGCTGCCGGCGCGCGAGGCGCTCTCGCACCACGGATCCGCTGGGCGGCCGCTCCTGGGGGTGGACCTGCGCATCGGCGACGACGGCGAGATCCTGGTGCGCGGCCCGATGGTGGCCCGCGGCGCGCTCGCGGCCGACGGCTGGCTGCACACCGGCGATGGCGGCCACCTGGACGAGGACGGCTTCCTGCATGTCGACGGCCGGCTGGACGACACGATCGTCACCGGCGGGGAGAACGTGGCGGCCGCCCAGGTGGAGGATGCGCTGCTGGCGCACCCCGCGGTGGCGGACGCGGCCGTGGCGGGCCGGCCCGACTCGGAGTGGGGCCAGGCGGTAACGGCCTGGATCGTGCTGGCCACCCAGGTGCCCGACCACGAGCTGGACGCGCACTGCCGCTCGCGGCTGGCGGGCTACAAGGTGCCCAGGCGGTTCGTGCGGATGGACGAGCTGCCGCGCAACGCGGCGGGCAAGGTCCTGCGCGGGCGGCTGGTCGCCGGAGGGCCCGAACAGCCCCGCTAGAGTCGGGCGCCGTGATCTACGACAAGGACGCGGACCTCTCCAAGCTCGAGGGCAAGACCGTCGCCGTGCTCGGCTACGGCTCCCAGGGGCACGCCCACGCCCTCAATCTGAGGGACTCTGGAGTCGACGTGGTCGTCGGCCTGCGCGAGGACTCGGAGTCGGTCCAGAAGGCTCGCGGCGACGGGCTCGAGGTGCTCGGCATCGCCGACGCCGCCAGCCGCGGCGACGTGGTGATGGTGCTCCTGCCCGACGAGAAGCAGGGCGAGATCTGGGAGAGCGAGATCTCCGACGGGATCGCCCCCGGCAACCTGCTGCTGTTCGCGCACGGCTTCTCGATCCACTTCGAGCAGATCGACCCGGGTCCGGAGGTGGACGTGGGCATGGTCGCCCCCAAGAGCCCCGGTCATCTGGTGCGCCGGCAGTACGTCGACGGCAACGGGGTTCCGGGCCTGGCGGCCATCCACCGCGACGCCACCGGCCACGCCCGCGACCTGGTCCTGGCCTACGCCAAGGGGATCGGCTGCACCCGCGCCGGTGTGATCGAGACCAGCTTCAAGGACGAGACCGAGACCGACCTGTTCGGCGAGCAGGCCGTGCTCTGCGGCGGCGTCACCGAGCTGGTCCGCGCAGGCTACGAGACGCTGGTGGAGGCGGGTTACGACCCGCGCCTGGCGTACTTCGAGTGCCTCCACGAGCTCAAGCTGATCGTCGACCTGATGTACGAGAAGGGCATCACCGGCATGCGCTACTCGGTCTCCAACACCGCTGAGTACGGCGACCTCACGCGCGGCAAGCGGGTGATCGGCGAGCCCACGCGCCAGGCGATGAAGGAGATCCTCGGCGAGATCCAGTCGGGCCAGTTCGCGCGCGAGTGGATCGCCGAGAACCGCGCGGGCCAGGAGAACTTCCAGCGCATGCGCGAGGAGCAGAAGGGTCATCAGATCGAGCGCGAGGGCCGCGAGCTGCGCTCGATGATGGACTGGATCGAGACCGAGTTCTAGGCGGCGCGCCGTGCACGCCCGGCGCCCGATTCTGACGGCCGCCGGGATAGCAGGTAGCCTCCGCGCCGTGAACGAACTCAAGCTGTACATCATCGAAGGACCCAACGCAGGCCAGGATCTCGACGTGGAGCGCCCCGCGGTCATCGGCCGCGACCCCGCCAGCGCCGGCCTGACCCTGACGGACCCCGAGGCGTCGCGTCGCCACGCATCGGTCATCCCGGAGGGGCAGGCCCTCAACATCGAGGACCTCGGCTCCACCAACGGCACGTTCGTCAACGGCGAACGGATCGACAGCGCGCGCGTGCTGGTCCGAGGCGATCGCCTGCGGATCGGCACCACCGTGATGGAGGTCGCGCCCGCGGGCAGCCTGCAGGGCACGCCCGCCGCCTCGGCCCACGACGGCGATCAGGACTTCGCCCAGCCGGACACCGCGGAGAGCGCGGCGCCGCCGCTGGCCGCGGTCAGCGGAGGATCGCCCGAGCAGCCGCCCGGTGCGCCGCCCCCGCCGGAGGACCCGGTGCCGGGCGCGGGGTCGGAGCCCCCGCCGGAGCCGGCCTACGCCCCGCCACCGCCGCCGGCCACACCGGTCGAGGCGCCTCCTGGCGGGCCGCTCACCACGCAGCCGGGAACGGCCATGCAGACGCGCGACTCGATCGTCGAGTGGCTCTTGTCGGCGTTCGTCCCGTTCTACAGCCTGTACTGGTTCTACCGGGCCAACAAGGAGATGGAGGCGTGGTCAGGCGGGCGCATCCCGTTCAACGCCACCAACTCGATCCTCGCCCTGACGCTCGGCTGGATCGTCATCATCCCGCCGTTCGTCGCCTGGGCCAGCTACATGGCCCGGATCCGGGAGGCGCAGAGGATGGCGGGGCTGCCGCAGACGGCCAGCTTCGGGGGCTCGGTCCTGCGCGCGTTCCTGCTCAGCTACAACATCAAGTGGCACCAGGACCAGTTCAACGAGATAGCGGTGCGGCAGCCTCAGGCGTAGCCGCCGATCGCCGGAATCGACCCGATTGGGGGGCGCTTAGGCGCCCCCCTTTCGCGTCTGGGAGCGGCCGCGGCGTCCGCTAGTCTGGATCGTCCGATGGCCAACCCGTACCTCAAGCAGTACCTCATGACGGCGGGGCCCACGCCCATCCCGCCAGCCGTCTCGCAGGCCATGGCGCAGCCGGTCCTCTACCACCGCGCGCCGGCGTTCATCGAGGTCTACGCGCGCTGCCTCGACCGCCTCCGCACCGTCTTCCAGACCGACAACGACGTGCTGACCTTCGCCGCGTCCGGCTCGGGTGCGATGGAGTCCGCGGTGTCCAACCTCACGCGGCCCGGCCAGCCCGCCGTTGTCGCCTCGTGCGGCAAGTTCGGCGAGCGCTGGGTGGAGCTGTGCCAGTCGTTCGGCGCGCAGGTGGTCCACCACGACGCCGGCTGGGGCAACAGGGTCGAGCCCGCCGACCTCGAGCGCGTGCTGGCCGAGAGCCCCGGCGTGGAGGTCGTCTTCACCACGCTGTCGGAGACGTCCACCGGGGTGGTCAACGACATCCAGGCGCTCACCGAGGTGGCCCACAATGCCGGCGCGCTCACCGCGGTCGACGCCGTGTCGGGCCTGGGCGCCATTCCCATCCCGCAGGACGAGTGGGGCGTCGACGTGGTGGTCGCGGGCTCGCAGAAGGCTCTCATGTGCCCGCCGGGGCTGGCCTTCGCCGGCGTCAACCCGCCCGCGCTCGAGTACGCGGAGGGCTCGCCGGGCCGGCGCGCCTACTTCGATTGGGGCGCCACCGCCAAGGGCCAGCGCAAGGACCCGCCCGACAGCCCGTTCACCCCGGCGGTCACGCTGTTCATGGGCCTCGACGTGGCCCTGGACATGATCGTCGCCGAGGGCCTGGACCAGGTGTTCGAGCGCCACCGCATCCTCGGCCGGGCCGCGCGCGCAGCCGTCCACGCGCTGGAGCTCGACCTCTACGGGCCGGAGGACCAGAACGCCAACGTGGTCACCGCCATCAAGCTCCCCGACGGGATCGACGGCGCACAGGTGCCCAAGATCATGCGCGACCGCTTCGGGGTCACCGTCGCGGGCGGGCAGGGCCAGCTCAAGGGCAAGATCGTCCGCGTCGCCCACTGCGGCTACTTCGGGGCGTTCGACATCCTCACCACCTTCTCGGCGTTCGAGATGGCGCTGCGCGTGCTCGGGCACGAGGTCGAGCTCGGCACCGGCACCGGCGCCGCCCAGGCCGTCTTCCTCGAGGCGGGCGTGCCGGCCGCCGCCCCGGCGTGACCGACAGCATCCGCGTCCTCGTCAAGGAGAAGATCGGGGACTCCGGGGTCGAGCTGCTGCGCTCCGCTGGCTTCGACGTCGAGCTGGGCACCGACTGGGACGACGACGAGCTGGAGCGCCGGATCGGCGAGTTCGACGGCATCCTCATCCGCTCGGCCACCAACCTCACGGCCGACCTGCTGGCCAAGGCCACCCGCATGCGCGCGGTCGGGCGCGCCGGGGTGGGGGTGGACAACGTCGACGTGGACGCTGCCACCAAGCGCGGCATCGTGGTGGCCAACGCTCCGCAGTCCAACGTGATCACCGCGGCCGAGCACACCATGGCCCTGCTCCTGGCGCTGGCGCGCAACGTGCCCCAGGCGCACGCGTCCCTCACCGGCGGCGCCTGGGACCGCTCGAGGTTCAGCGGCGTGGAGCTGTACGAGAAGACGTTGGGCATCCTCGGCTTCGGGCGGATCGGGCAGCTGGTGGCGCAGCGCGCGCGCGGCTTCGGCATGCGGGTGATCGCCTTCGACCTGTACGTGGCG
>JAXDIC010000229.1:0-8647 GCA_034664185.1 Thermoleophilaceae bacterium | reverse complement strand
GCGCAAGCTGGACCGCGCTCCCACGCTGGTGGCGGTCACCGCCGAGCAGACGGGCGACGCGGTGTCGGACAGGGAGGACCTGCTGGCCACCGCCGTGGCCGCGTACATCGTGCTGCTGGGCGCCCACGACCTGGGGCTGGCGGGCTACTGGCGCACCCCGGCGGTGCTTCGCGACCCAACCGGTCGCGACGCGGTGGGCATCGCCGACGGCGAGGAGTTCGTGGGCCTGCTGTACCTCGGCCGCCCGCGCCAGGAGCAGCCGGCGCCGGACCGCGCCCCGCCCGCGGACTTCGTCGAGTACCTGGACTGAGCGGTCGCCGCTAGGCGCGGTACCGGCGTCCGCGCGCCAGCACGGCGCTGAGTCCGACCGGCAGCAGCAGCGCGAGGCTTGCGATGACCAGCGCCGCCACGGCGAAGAGCCCGCGGTGCAGGTGGGCGGGCGGTTCCCGGAGGACGATCGCCGCGAGGGCGACCGCGGCGGCGGTCAGGGCGGCCCACGCCACCAGCGTGCGTCGCTTCGGTCGCGGGAGTGGCGGCACGATCACGTTTCGCTCGTCCTGCCGGTGGCTGAGCGCGACGGCCGACGTGCTGGCCGCCCACGCGGCCGCCACCAGGAACCCGCCCACGACGTCGCTCGGGAAGTGGTCCACACGGACGATCAGTCCCACGCCCACCGCGGCGGCGTAGCCGGCGGCCGCGAGCGACACCCATCCGCGCCAGCGACGGGGAGCCACGATCACGGCCACCAGCGCGAGCGACATGGCCGCCGTTGCATGGCCGCTGGGAAACGCGGCGGCGATGGAACGCGCCCCCTCGCCGCCGAACGGGTCGGTGTGGGCGAGGAGCGGCTTGAGAACGTGCGTCGTGAGGTTGGCCCCCGCGATGGTGGCGAGGGCGACCACGGCCAGGTCGGGCCGGCGCCTCCGAAGCGCCACGAGGACGGCCGCGCAGACGGCCAGCGCGATCGTGGCCACGTGGATCGTGTCGACGGCATGCCGGAGGGCGGCGTGTGCGCGCTCCCATTCCGGCCCGCTCGTCCCGCGCGGGATCGCGGCGGCGTCCAGGCGGTGTCCCCAGCTGGTACCGACCGCCACCACGTAGACGGCCGCGCAGGCAGCGACGGCCAGCAGGCTGATGCGGGTGAAGAGTCGCGACATGGACATGGCTACATACATCCTGTCGGTGACCGTGAACAGCGTCTAAAGGCGCGAGTCGCGGCTAATCCAGGTCGAGGCCGTCGAGATAGGCGTCGGCATCGCTCCACGCGCCCGGAGGCACGCGCAGCGCGATATCCCCGCGGCCGAACTCGTCGAGCGCCCAGTCGGTCGTGATCACCGCCTCGATGCCCGCCTCCTCCAGGTGCTGGCGCCACGCGCGCGCGGTGGGGAGATCCTCGAAGTCGCGCACCAGCGGCCAGTCGTCGAAGCGAGGGTCGGCGACGTGCAGGTCACCGTCGGGTCCCCGTCCGCGCAGGCGCGACAGCCAGCCCGGGCGTCTCACGACCCGAGCGGCGTATGACAGCGGGCCAGGGCGCGCGCGTAGAAGCGCAGGTCGTCGCCGTAGTGGGCGTGCCAGTAGTCCGCGTCGTGACCGCCGGGCCAGGTGCGCTTGGCCACGCCGAGCGCGGAGGCCAGCGCCCGGTCGCCGGCGACGAACGGGTCCCCGTCGCCGCTGTCGATCATCACCGCGGGCGCCGGGCGGCGGCGCCGGGCCAGGCCGATCACGTCGTTACGCGCGAAGTCGGACGCGTCGTCGAACGCGCCCGGTGCCGTCTCGCCGGCCTGACGCCAGATGGCCGGCGAGTGACCCCCCACGGCACAGAAGCGGCCCGGATGGTGGAGCGCGAGGTCGAACGCCCCGAAACCGCCCATCGAGACACCGCCGATCGCGACCCGGTGACGGTCCGCGTGCAGCCTGCGCACCGCCTGGGGGATGACCTCGTTCATCACGTAGGCGGCCCACTCTCCGCCGCGGCGATCGTGCCAGTAGGAGTGGTCTCCACCGTCCGGGAACACCACGGCGGGCGCCCGCGGGCCGAGGGCGGACAGCGCGGCGAGGAACGCGCCGTTCGCGTTCGACTCGGCACCGGCGCCACGGCCGTGGAGGAAGACCAGCAGGGGCGGCGCGGCCGCGGAGCCGGCGGGGCGGACCCCGACCTGCGCGTGCGATCCGTGCACGTAGCGGCTCACGATCCGGTAGCGCTGTACGGAGGCGCCATGTGCGGCGGAGTCGCCGCTGTGGACAGGCGAGGAGCCGCAACCCGCCAGGGTCAGGGCCAGCACAGCGGCCGGACGGGAGATCGAGCGGATCCGCATGCGGGACCACGATCCCATACGGGCGACCGCACGCGACCCTCCACCATGTAGCCGTGCCGTCGATCAGGCGCATCGCCGTGGACACCAGCGCACTCCGGGAGTCGCGAGACTTCCGCCTGCTCACCCTCGGCTCGATCGTGACGGGCCTGGGCACGCAGGCCACGCTGGTCGCGCTGCCCTACCAGGTCTACGTGATCACCCGCTCGCCGTTCCTGACGGGCCTGCTGGGGCTGGTCGAGCTCGGGCCGCTCGTGTCGGCCTCGCTGTTCGGCGGGGCGGTGGCCGACCGCTTCGACCGCCGCCGGCTGCTCCTCCTCTGCCAGGTGGAGCTGGTGGTCGTCGCGGGCGCCCTGGCCGCGGCTGCGCTGGCGGGCCAGCCTCCCGTGTGGCTCGTGTACGTGCTCGCGGGCCTCGCGGCGGGCGGTGCGGCCGTCGAGCGGGTCGCCCGCCAGTCGATCGTGCCCAACACCGTGCGACCGGAGCGCCTGCGCGCGGCGGTGTCCCTGACCTTCGGGCTGTACCAGCTGACCATGGTCGTGGGACCGGCGGCGGGCGGACTGCTGATCGCGGCGCTGGGGGTGGGCGGCGTGTACGCCGCCGACGCGGGCAGCTGCCTGGGAATGGTGGCCGCGGCGTGGGCGATGTCCCCGCAGCCCCCGGCCGGCGTGACACGGCACGAGCCGGTGCTGGCCTCGATACGGACGGGCCTGGCGTTCGTGCGCCGCTCGCAGGCCCTGCTCGGCAGCTTCGCGATCGACCTGGCCGCGATGAGCTTCGGGATGCCCCGCGCGCTGTTCCCCGTCCTGTCGCTGACCGTGTTCCACGCGGGCGCCAGCGGCACCGGCTTCCTGCTGGCCTCGGTGGCCGCCGGGGCGACGGTCGCGGCGCTGACCACGGGCTGGCTCGAGCACGCCCGCTACCTCGGTCGAGTGGTGCTCGCGGCCGTGGCGGTCTGGGGCCTGGCCATCGCTGGCGCCGGGTTCATGAGCTCGATCGTCCCGGCCGCGCTGCTGTTCGCGGTCGCCGGCGCCGCCGACAGCGTGAGCGCCGTGTGCCGCGGCACGATCTCGCAGTCGGTCACCCCCGACCGCATGCGCGGGCGGATGTCGTCGGTGTTCAGCCTGGTGGTGGCCAGTGGGCCGCGGCTGGGCGACGTGGAGGCGGGAGCGGTGGCCTCCGCCGCCACGCCGCGCTTCTCGGTCGTATCGGGCGGGCTCGCGTGCGTTGCCTCGGTGGCCGTGGTGGCGGTCATGTTCCCGGAGCTGGCTGCGTACGACGGCCGCACCGCCGCTCCCGTTGTGGCGGAGCCGGTGGAGGCGTAAGCAACAGGCGTCCGCGGCGTCCGTACCCGCGCGGAGGCGCCATCCTGTGGCGGAAGCCAGGGGTACTCACCCCGCCTCGCGACCCTCGACCGTCCGTCGCGCGCGCGCCCGCGCGCCCTCGCCCAAGAGCCTCCCCAGCGCTCCGCGCCGGTCCGCCACGGCCAAGTAGAGCCGGTCGCTGGCGCGCGGGAAGCGGGCGAACACGGCGGCCAGCGCCCGGCCGCCGCGCGGCAGCAGCCGCATCAGAGGAGCGAACGCGGCGCCCCCGCTGTGCAGCTCGCCGCCGGGACCCGCCAGATGCCACGACGCCATCTTCCGCCCCTCCTCCATCCCGCCCAGCAGGGCGTCGGCCGCGGGCGACTGGAGCGCCAGCGGGCGGAGCCGCCCGTCGCGGTCGAAGGCCAGCACCTTCGCCATCGCCCAGACACAGAATCCGCAGTCGGAGTCGTACAGGACGACGTGTGGCGCCGCCACGTCCGGGGCGTCAGCCGCGGGCGCGTTCGGCGGGCGCGGCCGCCAGCGCGTCCAGCATCCGGCGGAGCTCCGCCAGGATCCCGCGCAGCTCGCTCTTCGGGTCCTTGGAGCGGGCGATGGTGGTGGCCGCCTGACACAGCGCGCCGAACACCAGGTGGGCCAGCGGATCGACGGGCCGGCTGGGGATCGAGCCCGCCTCCATCGCGTGGCGCAGCCCGTCCTTGGTCATGGCCACCGCGTCGGCCTCGGTCTCGAGCATCGCGTCGGGTCCCAGGGCGCCGGGCGCGTCGATGATGGTGATCTGCTGCACCCGCGGGTCGAGCGATGCCTCGAGGAACGCGCGGCACGCCGCGTAGAACCCCTCCCACGGGTCGTCCTCGCCGCGGTAGGCGCGCGCCTCGACCTCGGCCAGGCGGCCCTGCTCGGCCACGTACACCGCGCGGAAGACATCGCGCTTGCTTTCGAAGTGGTGGTAGAGGGCGCCCTTCGTGACCCCCGCGGCCGACGCGATCGCGTCGAGCGAGGTGGCGGCGTAGCCGTCCGACGCGAACAGCTCGCGCGCGGCGGCCAGGAGCTCGGCCGTTGTGGCCTCGGATCGCTCCTGCTGCGTGCGGCCGGTCCTGGAGCGCGTTTCAGCCACCAAGCCACTCTACCGCCGGGATCAGCCCGAGTTGTGCGCGCGCCACAGCGCGTCGTCGCCGAGCGCCATGCGCGTGGCGCGGCCGTCGGCCACCAGCTCGAGCAGCCGAAGCTCCGCGGCCGCGCGGTCGGCCGGCTCGTTGGCCCGCACCAGCAGCGCCGCGACCTCCTGGGTGGTCAGGCCCTCGGGGAAGCGATCGAGCAGCGGCGCGGGCCCGTCGGGTGCCGCCGCTCGATCCAGTGAGGGGTCGAGGTTGGCGACCAGCACGTCGTAGGCGTCGACCGGCTGGAAGCCACCGGCCACCAGGCGCTGGCCGTCGCGCTCGAGCACCAGCGACGGGGCGGTGAAGCGCACCGGCCCGTCGGTCGTGGCGGTCTTACCCTGGAGCTCGGCCGCGGAGCCGGCCGCGGCGCGCGTCTCCTCCTTGTCGCGCAGATAGGCCTGCTCGACATCGGGGTCGTCCAGCCGCGCGACGATCGCGTCCGCGTCCAGACCGTCGACGCCGCGCAGCGCCTGGGCGATCTGATCGTCCTCGTCCAGCAGCAGGGTGGTGGTGAAGTTGGCGAACTGGAGCGCACGGAACACGCTCCACTCGCTGCCCGGACGGTCGAGCCGAGCCGCGACCGCCGCGCGGCACGCGCGGCCCGTCGCGGCCACGCGCGTGCGAGGCTCCGTGGACATCGGCATGCCGTAGCGGCGGAAGACCGAACGCGACCGGGCGACCCGAAGCGGCGTGTAGCCCCGCTCCTCGTACTGGCTCGCGTCCTCGGTCAGCCCGACGAGGACCAGCCGCCATGCCAGCTGGTCCCCGTAGCGCCACCGCAGGACGCCGAGCGCCGGGACGGCTGAGTACGCCCACGGACACGCGGCGTCGCTGAAGAGGGTGGCCGAGATCGAGCTCATGCCACCCGTAACTGTCCTATGTCGCCGTCCTGGCTTGGGAGCCTCCGGCTTGCCGCGACTGGAGCCGTCCCGACGCCACCGCCCCAAGCCCGCCGATCAGGCCGATGGCCAGCGCGGCCAGGGCCCAGCCGATGCCGGCGTCGTGCAGTCCGAGCGCGCTGTCGAACGACAGCTTGCCCGATCCCACCGCCGTCACTGCGAAGGCGACGGCCGCGAGAACGAGGTTGTACTCGTAGCCGCCGTCGCTGGCCCACGGCCCCTTGGGCGCGTGCACGGTCACGATGGCCGCCGTCATGGTGGCGATCAAGAGCACGGCGGCGAGCGGCGTGAGCAGCCCGAGCGCCAGGAGGGCGCCCCCGGCGAACTCGTTGAAGCCCGCGGCCGTGGCGTGGAGGCGGCCCGGTCGCAGGCCGATCGCCTCGAAGAACCCGGCGGTGCCCTTCACGCCGTGCCCGCCAAGCACTCCAAACAGCTTCTGCGCGCCATGGCCCACGAACAGCAGGCCTACGACCACGCGGAGGATGAGAAGCCCTTCTTCCATTGGTGCCTCCCTTTCAAGCCCATGAACGTGTCTTGGATAGTTGCGGGCTCAACCATAGCACTATGCTTGCGGACGCAAGTACACTCTAGAGGCCCCGCCACCTGGTAAAAGGGAGCTACCCGATGCAGCTCGACGGCATTCACCACGTCACCGCCATCACCGGCGACGCCCCGCGCAACGTCGACTTCTACACGCGCGTGCTGGGCCTGCGAATGGTCAAGAAGACGGTCAACCAGGATGACCCCAGCGTCTACCACCTCTTCTACGCCGACGAGCGCGGCAGCGCAGGGTCGGACATCACGTTCTTCGAGTACCCCGGCGCCGCTCCCGGCACGGCCGGCGCGGGCATGGTCGAGCGGGTGGCCTGGCGGGTGGGCTCACCCGACGCGCTCGACTTCTGGACCGAGCGCCTGGGCGGCGAGGGCGTCCAGGCCGCACGCGAGGACGACGCGATCCGCTTCGCCGACCCCGAGGGCCTGGGCCTGGAGCTGCGCGTCGTGCACAACGACGACGAGCCCCTGGTGGCCCACAATTCCGAGATCCCGGCCGAGCTCGCGCTCCAGGGCTTCGACGGCGTGCGCGCCCTGACCGACGACCCGGACAAGAGCCGCCCGCTGCTCGAGGGCACGCTGGGCTTCACGCCAACCGGCGACGACGCATTCGAGGTGCGCGGACCCAAGCGCGGCTCGTTCTACGCGTACCAGCGCACGGTCCAGCGGGGCGTGCAGGGAGCCGGCACCGTCCACCACGTGGCCTTTGCGTCGCAGATGGACGAGCACGACGCCTGGCGCCAGCAGGTGGCCGAGTCCGGGCAGGCCCATCCCACGCCCGTCATCGACCGCTTCTACTTCCGCTCGATCTACTTCCGCGAGCCGAGCGGGGTGCTGTTCGAGATCGCCACGCTGGGTCCTGGGTTCGCGACCGACGAAGACCCGGACCACCTGGGCGAGCGGCTGTCGCTGCCGCCCGCCTTCGAGCACCTGCGCGACCGCGTGGAGCAGGCGCTCACGCCGCTGCCCGTGCCAGCCGGCCGCGGCTAGCGCCGCCGCACCGCGCGTCGCCGCCGTCCTGGTTACGCTGCGGCCGGGTATGAGCGAGCAACCGCCAGGATCGGGCCCAGGCGACGTGCCGGAGCGGCCGTGGGTGCACCCCGTGCGCCTCACGGTGGACGACGATCTGGAGCGCTCGCGGCTGACGGTCTTCTTCCGTCTGCTCCTGGCCCTGCCCCATTTCGTCTGGCTCCTCCTGTGGGGCGGACTGGCCGGCCTGATCGCCATCGTCAACTGGTTCGCGGTGCTGTTCACGGGCATGTCGCCCGAGGGGCTGCACACGCTGCTCACGCGCTACATCCGCTACGTGACGCACGTCAACGCGTTCGTGTACCTGGCCGCCAATCCATTCCCCGGCTTCTTCGGCGTCGAGGGGACCTATCCGGTCGACGTTCACTTCGACCCACCGGCGCGCCAGAACCGCTGGAAGACGGGCTTCCGGCTGATCCTGGCCATCCCCGCCCTGCTCCTCAGCAGCGCCCTGTTCGGGTCGGGCGGCGCGCGCGGCAACGGCTACAGCATCTCGTTCGGACTGGTGGCCACCGCCTCGTTCCTCGGCTGGTTCGCGTGCCTGGCTCGGGCGCGCATGCCGCGCGGCATGCGCGACGCCGGCGTCTACGGGCTCGCCTACTCGGCGCAGCTCGACGCCTACCTGCTCATCTGCACCGACCGCTATCCGGACAGCGATCCGGTGGCCGCGCTGGGCCCGGTCGAGGTGCCGGAGCACCCAGTCGAGGTGGCCGTGGACGACGACCTGCGGCGCTCGCGGCTGATGGTCTTCTTCCGGCTGCTGCTGGTGCTGCCGCACTTCGTTTGGCTCCTGCTGTGGGGGATCGCGGTGTATCTGGTCGTGATCGTCAACTGGTTCGCGACCCTGTTCCGGGGGCGTTCCCCCGCTGCCCTGCACCGCTTCATCGCCTCGTACGTGCGTTACCAGCTGCACGTCACGTCGTTCCTCTACATGCTGGGCAACCCGTTCCCGGGCTTCCTGGGACGTGAGGGCACGTATCCGATCGACATCCGGATCGCCCCGCCCGAGCGGCAGAACCGCTGGAAGACGGGCTTCCGGGCGCTGCTCGCATTCCCCGCGCTCGTGATCGGCTCCGCCTACGGCAGCCTGCTCGGCGTGGCCGGACTGCTGCTCTGGTTCGCGTCGCTGTTCACGGCCAAGGCGCCGCGCGGACTGCGCAACGCGGGCGTCGCCGGGGTCAGCTACTCGGCCCAGGTCAACTCGTTCCTCTTCCTCCTCACCGACCGCTACCCCTACAGCGGGCCGGTGGTGGCCGCACTCGCGCCCGAGCGGCCGCCCGAGCCGGGCACGCCGGCGCCGCTCGCCCAGGCTTGACCGGCGCCCGCGCCCGGCGCTGGCTGCCCACCGCCGTGGGGCTCGTGGCCTTCGCGGT
>JAXDIC010000195.1:0-6837 GCA_034664185.1 Thermoleophilaceae bacterium | reverse complement strand
ACGCCCATCCCGTGCCGCTGGCAGGTGGGCAGCACGTCGGCCTCGATGCCGCGCACGAGGACGGAGTAAGGCGGCTGCTCGCAGACGAAGCGCTCGCGGCCGCGCCGCTCGGCGGCCCACTGAGCCTCCACGATCTGGCTGGCGGGGAAGGTCGAGCTGCCGGCGTAGCGGATCTTCCCGGCGTGGATCAGGTCGGTGAGCGCGCCCAGTGTCTCGTCGATGTCCGTGTCCGGCTCGGGCCGGTGCACCTGGTAGAGGTCGATCCAGTCGGTGCGCAGCCGGCGCAGGCTGTTCTCCACCTCGCGCACTATCCAGCGGCGCGAGTTGCCGCGCTCGTTGGGGTCGTCGCCCATGCTGCCGTGGAACTTGGTGGCCAGCACGACGTTGTCCCGTCGTCCGCCCGCAAGCGCCTCGCCGACGATCTCCTCGGACTCGCCGCGCGAGTAGACGTCGGCGGTGTCGACGAAGTTGATGCCCGCGTCGAGGGCGCGGTGGATGATCCGGATCGAGTCCTCGTGGTCCGTGTTGCCCCACGCGCCGAACATCATCGTGCCGAGGCAGAGTGGACTGACCTCGACTCCTGTGCGTCCCAGCGGGCGGGTGTCCATCCGGGCGAGACTACGCCGCCGCGGTGCCGGACCACGCGTCGGTGCCGACGCCCACCAGCCGTTCGTCGCGCGGCATCGGCGCGATCCCCGCGTAACCCGGCTTGCGGGCGGCCCGCTCGAGGGCGCGGTCAAGCACGTCCTCCAGCAGCGTGAGGCCCTCCAGTCCGGGCAGCTCCTGGAAGGTCGCGTCGATCTCCCGGATTCCCTCCCGGCCCTCCGGGGAGTCACCGAAGAGGTAGATGGCCAGCGCGTCGACCTCCTCGGCCGACTTCACCCCGGCGCCCACGGGCGTCCAGAAGTTCTTGAAGATCCAGCGCACCACAGCGCGTGTGCGCGCGGGCGCGGCCGCGAGCCGCGCCTTGCCCTGCGCGCGGTAGAACGCGAAGTGGCGCCGCTCGTCCTGGATCACGCGGCGCAGCATCTGGTGCAGGACCGGGTGGCTCGAGCGGCGGATCAGCTGCTTGTAGGCGGTGAGCGTGGACAGCTCGTTGATCGCGCCCCACGCCATGTGCAGCGCGATGAAGTCGCGGAGCAGCATCGAGCCCATCATCGTCGGGAGCAGGGAGAGCTGGTGGCCCACTCCCATCCCCTCTCGGATACGCCGCGTGCGGCTGACGCGGGTGGGCAGCGGGGTGGAGCCGTCGGGCAGCTTGGGCTCGGCCGGCACCTCGATCCCGTAGGTGCGCAGGAAGTCCGAGAACGCCTCGCCGTGCCACAGCTCCTCGTAGAGCCAGCAGCACAGGAACGCGGTGATCTGCGGATCGTTGGCCGCGCGCGTGGCCAGCAGGTCGCGCAGGTAGATGGCCGTGTGGGTCTCGATGTCCAGCATGTAGTGCATGCACATCACGTCCCCATCCGAGAGCGGATGGTTGGGTATGTCCTCCCACGGCAGCTCGCTCAGGTCGAGCTTCTTCGAGGCGCGCAGGTAGCGGTCGAGGTCGAACTCGATTACTCGCTTTTCCCTCATCGACCCATCTTTCGCAGCAGGCGCGCTTTCGGTTCACCCGCAGCGCGCAGCCTAACCCGTCAGGGCCCTCCCGCGGGCGTTGGACGGCGCTCCAACCAGCTCAGCACCGGGGTCCATTCCCCGCTCCGCGGGTCCACGACGCCACGGTGCCCGCTCCCCGCCGGCTCCGCCAGGGTCACGTCGTCGCCCGCGGCGCGCGCCGCCGCGGCGAACTCCCGGCTGCGGCGGACCGGCACCGTCTCGTCCGCGTCGCCGTGCAGCAGCAGGACCGGGACCCCGAGCGGCAGGCGGCGGATGGGGTTGCCCAGCTCGTAGCGCCCGTCGGGAGCGTCGGCGGGCGTGGAGCCCATCAGGTCGAACACGGCGCCGCCGGGTTCGTACAGGTCCGGTGTTGCCTCCAGATCGCTGACCGCCGCCAGCGCGGCCACCCCCGCGCTGAGTGCGACCTTCGGATCGGCGCCCGGGGCGCCAGCGGGCAGGCCCGGTCGAGCCGCGGCCCACAGCGCCAGGTGACCGCCCGCGGAGTGCCCCAGCGCGGCCACGCGGGTGAGGTCGAGCGGCGCGTCCAGCTCCGCCAGCCGGTCGATCGCTGCCGCCACGTCGGCGAACGTCGCCGGCCAGCCGCCGCCCTGGCCGCGGCCCACGCGCCGGTACTCCACGTTCCAGCTCGCCCAGCCGTTGCGAGCCAGCTCGGCGCAGAGCGGGCGCATGTAGACGAGGGTGCGTCGCGGTCTCCAGAATCCGCCGTGCAGCACCACGACCACCGGGTGCGGACCGGCGCCGGCGGGCAGGCGCAACTCCGCCCGCTGCTGGCGATGGTCGCCGTAGCGCTCGCGTCGCCGCGGAGGGCGCAGGTCGAGCAGCGCTCTGAGCGTGGACGGCAAGCGGGCGAGTCTAGGCCGGCGACCCGGCCCGCGCGGGCGGCTTCCGTCCGGCTGGCGTGGGCGGCACGCGCTGGCGCACGGCGTCCAGCAGCTCCTGCGGCTCCTCCGCCCCCGCGGGCGCCGCGAACAGCTCGATCCGCACCCGCGGGCGGCGCGGGAATCGCACGTAGTCGGTGGTGCCGGAGATGGCGGCCAGCACCAGCGTCGCGTCCGGACACGCGGCTCGCAGGCGCCCCACTCCGCTGCGCGCACGCAGCCGCTCGCCCAGCGACAGCTTTCCCTCCGGGAACACGCAGATCGCCTCGCCGGCGCGCAGCGCCTCCACCGCGGCGTCCAGCGCGCGGGCGTCCCCGGCGCCGCGCTCGATCGGGATCTGCCGCATGCCGGTCAGGATCGGTCCAAGGCCACGCATCCGCCAGAGATCGGCGCGCGCCAGGTAGCGCAGCGGCCTGCGCCGTCGCAGGGCCACGCCCAACACGACCGGGTCCATCTGACTGTCGTGGTTGGGAACCACCAGCACCGGACCGCGCGCGGGGACGGCCTCGATCCCCTCGACCCGCATGCGTCCCCACCACGCGAGCGGCAGCAGCAGGCGGCAGACCACGGCGTAGAGCACGCCGGGATACTCGCCGATCCGGTGGCGGGCAGGTCCGAGCCGGCGCTCAGCGCTGCACTAGTGCGACCAGTCGCGCCCGACGCGGCTCGGCGGTGGCTCGCTCGGTGAGCGGCGCCACCTTGCGGAGCCGGTAGCGGCGAACTCCTGTCGCGGCGCGCTCGCGCTCCGGCACGAGCGACCAGCGCCTGATGTCGTTTGTCTGCTCCATGCAGGGAATTGTTGAGGTCGCGCGAGCCTCCCTCAATGGACAGCTGTCCCAAATCTGGGGCCGTGGCCTGTACCGCGTGGCGAAGCGGGAGAATCGCGACTTTGGGCATCCGACCGGAGGGAGCGCCATGGAGTTCGAGCAGATCCGCTACGAGGTAGCCGACCACGTCCTGACCATCACGCTGGATCGCCCGGAGCGACTGAACGCGTGGACCCCGACCATGCAGGGCGAGCTGATCGAGGCGTTCGACCGGGCCGACGCGGATGACGACGTGCGCGCCATTGTGGTCACCGGCGCCGGCCGCGCGTACTGCGCGGGGGCCGACCTGGAGGGCGGCGGCGCCACGTTCGACTGGCGCGAGCGGGAGGCCGAGGGAGACGTGCCGCGCGATGGCGGCGGCCGGTTCGTGCTGCGCGTGTTCGAGTCGACCAAGCCGGTGATCGCGGCCATCAACGGCCCGGCGGTCGGGGTCGGCATCACCATGACGCTGCCGATGGACATCCGACTGGCGGCGGAGGGCGCGAAGATGGGGTTCGTCTTCACGCGCCGGGGGATCGTGCCGGAGGCCTGCTCCAGCTGGTTCCTGCCGCGCGTCGTGGGGATCAGCCGCGCGATGGAGTGGGCCGCCACCGGGCGCGTCTTCTCCGCGGAGGAGGCGCACGAGGCGGGGCTGGTCCGCAGCCTCCACCCGGCGGACGAGCTGCTGGACGCGGCGCGTGCGCTGGCGGGCGAGATCGCCGAGAACACCGCGCCGGTGTCGGTCGCGTTGGCCCGCCGGATGATGTGGACGATGCTGGGCGCGGAGCATCCGATGGCGGCCCACCGCGCCGACTCGCGCGGCATGCTCTTCCGCGGGCAGTCCGACGACGCGCGCGAGGGCGTGACCTCGTTCCTCGAGAAGCGCCCCGCGCGCTTCACCGATCGCGTGAGCGACGGACTGCCGGACGTCTTCCCCGGCCGGGAGCAGCCCACCTTCCAGTGACCACGCCTGGCTAGAGTCCGGGGCATGGCCGAGCAGCTATGCCGCGTCAGTCCCGCAATCGAGCTCTGCTACGAGACGTTCGGCATCCCGTCTGACCCGACCGCGCTCATGATCATGGGGCTGGGCACCCAGATGATCGCCTGGCCGGACGAGCTCTGCGAGAGCCTGGCGGCTCGCGGCTTCCACGTCGTGCGCTTCGACAACCGAGACGCCGGGCGGTCCACCCACATCCCCGGGCCGCCTCCCACGCCTGGCCAGCTCATCCGCCGCAGCCGCCGCGCCGCGCACTACCTGCTCTCAGACATGGCCCGCGACGCCGCCGGCCTGCTGCGCGAGCTGGACCTGGCTCCCGCCCACGTGGTCGGGGCGTCCATGGGCGGGATGATCGGCCAGACCCTGGCGGCCCGCCACCCGGACTCCGTGCGATCGCTCACGTCGATCATGTCCACCACGGGCGGCCGCTGGGTGGGCCAGCCGTCGCCGTGGCTGTACCCGATCTTCCTTCGCCGGCCAGGCGCCGGGCGCGAGGCGTCGATCGAGCGCACCGTCAAGATCTTCGCCGCGATCGGCTCGCGCGGCCTGCCTCAGGATCTCGACGCAATCCGCGAAGTGGCCGGTCGCAGCTGGGATCGCGACCACGACCCTCGCGGCCCGGGCCGCCAGCTTGCCGCCATCCTGGCGTCCGGGGACCGCACGGAGGAGCTGCGCCGCATATCGGTGCCGACAGTGGTGATCCACGGCACCGACGATCGGCTGGTGTCGCCATCCGGCGGCCGGGCCACGGCTCGCGCCATTCCGGGCGCCAAGCTGTTGAAGATCGAGGGCATGGGACACGACCTCCCGCGCGCGGCGTGGCAGCGGATGCTGGACGCGATCGCACAGACCGCCGCGCTGGCCGAGCCCGTGCGCGAACCCGCCTAGCCGCGGGCGAGCTGGGCGCCTGAACACGGCCCGACCGCTTCACGGCGGTTGTCCACTCAGTCTTTCCGACGCATATGGTTAGAGTGAAGGCTGGTGAGCAAGTCCCTCAGCTTCGCCACATCCTTCCCGCCGCCGGGGTCCCGCTGGCTCCGGCTCTGGACGCTCCGCACCGACGCCAACGTCGCCCTCTACCGGATCACCCGCGGCAGGCTCGGCGGGCGCTGGAAGCGGCGCAACCCGATCCTGCTCCTGGAGCACGAGGGGCGCCACTCCGGTAAGCGGCGGACCACTCCGGTCGTGTACACGCCCGTGGGCGACGAGCTGATCGTGGTGGCGGCGCCCCGCGGCTCCGACAGCAATCCCGGCTGGTACCACAACATCCGCGACGGCTCGGACACGTGGGTGCAGATGGGGCGCCACCGGTTTCCGGTGCTGGCCCGCGAGGCGGATTTGGCCGAGCGTGAGAGCCTGTGGCCGCGGCTCGTTCAAGCGAATCCCGACTACGTCCATTACGACCGCGACCCCCACCGCCGCATCCCCGTGATGGTGCTGCGGCGCAGGAACTTCTGAGAGTGCCCTGCGTCACGGAGCCGGTGAAGCGGCTGCGTTACCCTCGCGCGCTCAGGAGTTCTCCATGACAGGCATCGTCGACACGCAGGAAGCCAGCACGCGGGAGGTCGACCGGGAGACCGCTCGGCTGCGCCGCGCCAGGCGCCGGCTGCTCGTGGCGGGCAACTTCACGCTATGGGGGTTGATCCCGAACGTTTGGCTGGTCGGAGCGTGGGCGGTCGGCCCCAAGCTCGATCACGCGCACATGCCGTGGCTCACGCCGCTCCTGTTCATGCTGCTCCTCACCGGCATGCCGGCCACCATGTACGGGTTCGCCAAGATCCTGTTCAGGGCGGAGGCACGCCTGGCCGCGCGCGCCGGCGTTCAGAGCGCGTTCAGGCTCCGGTCGTCGCGTTCGCGCCCAACCGCTCAGCCAAGCACGGGCGCTTCGGAGACGGCGCCGCGACCGCCCCTCTCCCAGGGGCGCCGCGCGGCGTCCCTGGGCATCTCACTGACCATGTTCGCCGCCAGCCTCGGGCTCTGGGCCGGCGTCCCCGTCGGCTGGATCTGGATCGCCTCCCAGCTTTCCGGCACGACAGCTCCGGCCGCCTGGCCCTACCTGCTGATCGTCGCGGGGATCCTGCTGACCGCCCTCGTCGGCGCCAAGCTGCTGGCCAGCCTGGCTCGATTGCACGCCACCGTCAGCGGCGCGCAGACCGGCGGCCCGGGACCGCCGTCCTGGCGCCGCAGCTTCCGCGACGCGTCCGGCGGAGGCGCCGGCTCGTCCGGGCTCGACCGCGTGATGGTCATGTCGGTGGTCATGGCGGTGCTCGTCTTCACCGTCTGGCTCTTCTTCTTCGCCGACCCCAGCGGCCTGCTGCCGCCCGAGCTTCAGTCGAAGTAGGCGCTGGGCCAGGCGGGGATCTACCACTCCACGATCGGGCGAACCTCGATCGCGCCGCCCATGCGGGCCGCCGGGATCTGCGAGGCCAGCTCGATCGCGGCGTCGAGGTCGTCGGCCTCGTAGAAGAGGTAGCCGCCGAGCGCCTCCTTCATCTCCACGAACGGTCCGTCGGTCGTCAGCGTCCGACCATCCTGCACC
>JAXDIC010000155.1:0-2544 GCA_034664185.1 Thermoleophilaceae bacterium | reverse complement strand
CTGTCCGGCAACCCGCTGGCCACGGCGGCCGGCCTGGCCACGCTTCGGCTCCTGGACGCGGGCGCCTACGCACGGCTCGCGCGGACCACCGAGCTCCTGGCCAACGGGCTGACAGAGGCCGCGCGCGACGCGGGCGTGGCCGTGCAGGTGCCGTGGACGACCGGCCTCTTGACCGTCTTCTTCTCCCGCCAGCCGGTGCGGGACCTGGAGGGTGCGCGGGCCTGCGACGCCGACGCCCACGCCGCTTTCTGCCGCGCGCTCCTGGACCACGGGGTCTACCCCCCGCCGTCGCAGTTCGAGGCCTGGTTCCCGTCGCTGGCCCACGACGACGGGCACCTGTTCCGGACGCTCGAGGCCGCCCGCGAGGCGTTCGCCGCGCTGTGAGCCCCGACGGCGGGCGGACCGCCCTGGCCGAGGTCGTGGCCGCCGCGGACCCGGCGCTCCACCCGTACGCGGTCGCCGATCCCGGCCAGGGCGAGCTCGAGCGCAAGGTGCCCGACCGCGACCGCGCGTTCGTCCTCGAGGCCGTGCGCGAGGGCTACCTCCTGCACTACGGCGAGCCGCGCGTCTTCGAGGGCATGGACCCGGACCTTCGGCTCCTGGCGGGGGACGCCCTCTACGCGCTCGGGCTGGCGCGCCTGGCCGCCACCGGCGACCTGCCGGCGGTGGCCGAGCTGTCGGACCTGATCTCGCTCTGCGCCTGGGCCGAGGCGGATGGCCGGCGCGAGCTGGTCCCGGAGCTCTGGAGCGCCTCCGTCCAGGCCCTTACGAGCGGAGGGCCCGGGGCGAGGGCCGTCGTTGGGGCGACCCAGGCCGCGCCCGGCTGATCCCGCTCCACGAGCGGTGCGCCGACCCTCCAGGCGCCTGAGCCGGTAGAGTGCCGAGTGCCTGTCTGGAACCCCCTCCCTCCGCTTTCGCACCGTTGGCAGACCCCTCCAAGCGACCCCCCAGCCGGAAGTCCCCGTACACCGCGGATCGCGGCATGCCGGGGGCCTTCGAGGGCGAGACCGTCACCCGCCGCCGCCTGTTCACGGGTGGGGCGATGGCCAGCGGGGGAATCGCGACCGCGGCCTTCGGCCTGCCGGCGCTCGGCTTCGCGCTCGGGCCGATCTTCAAGCAGACCGAGGCGCCTCGCTGGCAGGACGTCGGGCCGGTGGCCGACTTCAACCCCCAGACCTACACGCTCAAGGTCATCACGGTGGACGACCAGACCGGTGAGGCCGGCAAGTCCACGGTCTACGTGCGCAAGTTCGACCCCGTGCGCGACTCCGACCACCTGAAGCAGCCGTACGTGGCGATCTCAAACAAGTGCATGCACCTCGGCTGCCCGGTGCGCTACGTGCAGGCCTCGGAGCGCTTCATCTGCCCCTGCCACGGCGGCGTCTACGAGTTCGCCGGCAAGGTGGCGGGCGGCCCGCCGGTCCGTCCCCTCGACAGGTTCGAGACCAAGGTCGTGGCCGGCCGGGTGAAGGTGGGCGCGCGCTTCTCGCTCGACTCGCACCTGCACCGCTTCAAGGTCCGTGACCCGTCCAACCACCTGGACGGCCTGTGGCAGTACCTCTACCCGTCGAGGCCCACCACATGAGGCTGCTTCCCGGACCGCTGCGGCGCCGCCGCGAGGCCCCCGCCGACGGCGGCAACGGGCGTCCCGGCAACGGCGACCTCCGCAAGGGCCACGACGTGCAGGCGCTGGAGCGCGAGCGCGAGGCCGACAAAGAGCGGCGGCAGGAGGCCCTCAAGGAGGTGCCGATCGCGGTCGTCGGCTGGATCGACGAGCGCACCGGCGCCGGCCCGTTCCTGCGCGGATTCCTCTACCGCAAGGTGCCGAAGGGGACCAACTGGTTCTACACGCTGGGGTCGGCCTCGATGTTCGCCTTCCTGTCGCAGGCTGTCACCGGCGTCTTCCTGGCCATGTACTACCGGCCGTCGGTCACTCAGGCGTACACCTCCATCGAGCACATCAACAACGACGTCTTCCTCGGCCAGTTCGTGCGCGGCATGCACAAGTGGGGCGCCAGCGTGATGGTCATCCTGGTCTTCCTCCACATGGGCCGCACGTTCTTCTTCGGGGCCTACAAGTACCCGCGCGAGCTGAACTGGATCATCGGCGTGGTGCTGGTCATCCTCACGATGCTGATGGGCTTCAGCGGCTACCTGCTGCCGTTCGACCAGCGCTCGTTCTGGGCCACGGTCGTGGGGGTCAACCTCAACTCGTCGGGGCCGCTCATCGGGCCCTACCTCGCCGACTTCCTGCGCGGCGGCTCCGAGTTCGGCGCCACCACGCTCAGCCGCTTCTACGCCCTCCACATGCTGCTGATCCCGGGCCTCATCGCCGCGCTGATCGGCGCCCATCTGTACCTGGTCGCCAAGCTGGGCACCACCGCGCCGCCGTGGCTCAAGGCCGAGAAGCCGCGCGAGCTGGCCAAAGAAGAGATCTAGGCATGAACGCCCGCGAGAAGGAGCAGTACCTCCGCGAGTACCACATCCTGAAGCAGCGCGGGAAGCCCTTCTTCCCGTACACGGTGCTCAAGGACGGGGTCATGG
>JAXDIC010000141.1:0-27350 GCA_034664185.1 Thermoleophilaceae bacterium | reverse complement strand
TCTTTTGATCAACGGGCAGAAGGTGTGGACCAGTCGCGCGCACATCGCGCGCTGGTGTGCGGCACTGGTGCGCACCGAGCCCGGCTCGCAGCGTCACAGCGGGCTGTCGATGGCGATCGTGGACATGCGTGCGCCTGGCATCACCGTACGCGCCCTCCCGCAGATCCTCGGCGAGCCACACTTCAACGAGGTGTTCTTCGACGACGTGCGCGTGCCCACGGAGGACCTGATCGGCCGCCCGGGAGACGGCTGGCGCGTCGCGATGCAGATGCTCTCCTACGAGCGCGGCCTGTTCGTCCTGGAGCGCCAGATCCGCCTGCGCCAGCGCCTCGACGAGCTGGCCGACCGTCTCGACCGCCGAGAGGCCGGCGTCGAGGAGCGCGTGGGCCGTGTCCGCTGCGAACTGGACCTGCTGCAGGCCCAGGCCTATCGCACGCTCGCCGCGCAGCGGGACGGCACCCTGCGAAGCGGCGCCACGTCGGTAGACAAGCTGCTGCTCTCCCACGTCTACCAGGAGCTCTTCGCGCTGGCCGCCGACGTGCTCGGGCCCGAGGTGGCGCTGGGCTCCAACGACTGGACGCACGACCTGCTGGAGTCGCGCGCCGTGAGCATCTACGGCGGCAGCACCGAGATCCAGCACGGGATCGTCGCACGCCAGCTGCTGGGCATCAGCGAGGCCCGATGAGCGCCGCCGCGGCCGACGAGCTGGAGCTGGCGCGCTCCTTCGACGTGGCGCTGGCGGCGATCCTCGCGATCCCGCGCCTGCTGGAGAACGTCGAGGCCGATGACCAGCTCCCCGCGGACTCGCAACGCGCGCTGCTGGGGCTGGCCTGGAGCGCGATCGCCGTCGAGGAGTCCGATGGCGGCCTGGGGCTGCCGGTGCGCACACGGGCGCGGCTTTCGGCGGTCGCGGGCCGACGGCTGCTGCCCGTGGCGATGCGCGGCGAGGCGTTCGTGCTGGCGCCCGCGCTGGCGGCGCTCGCGGGCCAGGGCGATGACGATGCCGGCGTCCAGCTCGAACGGTTGCTGGTCGGCGATCTCCGGGGCGCCGTGGCAGTCGCGCCCGAGCTCAGCCTCGGCTCCGAGCCGCCCGCGGAGGCGCTGTACGCACACGTGCCGGCCGGCGCCGAGCTGCTGGCCTGTGTCGGCGGCGACTGGGCGATCGTGGCGGACCTCGACCGCGTCGGGCTGGAGCCCATGCACGGGCTCGACGCGGGCCAGGGATTGGCACGCGTCGTCGTGCCTGCCGGCGGCCTCGCCGGCAGGCGTGTTCCCGCCGAGACGGTCGCGGGGCTGCGGCGCAACTGGCTGCTGGCGCTCGTCAGCGAGTGCTACGGCGCCGGGCTGCGCGTGTTGGAGCTGTCCGTCGACTACGCCCGGCAGCGGGAGCAGTTCGGGCAGAAGATCGCAAGCTTCCAGGCGGTTTCGCATACGCTGGCGCGCATGGCGGTGCAGCTGGAGGCGGCCGACGCCGGGATCGGCGCGCTGTGCGCTGGATGGGACGCGCCCGCTCTGCCGGGCGAGGCCATCGAGCTGGCCCTCGCCCACGCGATCCCCGCCGCCGCGCGCTCGGCGTGCGAGTCGGCGATCCAGGTCCACGGCGGCGTCGGCTTCAGCTGGGAGCTGGGCCTGCACCTGTATTACCGCCGCGTGCTGAGCATTCAGTACCTGCTGGGCGGCGACGCCCCTACCGCGCAGGCGGCCGGCGCCGCGTATCTCCGCGAGCGCAGGCAGGTGGCGCATGGCTGAGCCCGAGCCCAGCGGAGAGCCCGCGGTGCTGGTCGAGGACCGCGGCGAGGTTCGCTGGGTGCTGCTCAACCGCCCCTCGGCGCGCAACGCGCAGAACGCCGCGATGCTCACCGAGCTGGCGAACGTGCTGGAGCGGACAACCCGCGAGCCGACCCCGCGCGCACTTGTCCTCGGCGGCGTCGGGCCGAGCTTCTCGGCGGGTCACGACCTCAAGGAGTCGACGTTCAACCCCGTCTACCGCGCCAACAACGAGACGGTCGAGGGGCGCTTGTGGCAGGAGCTCGAGCTGTTCGTGCGCCCGATCGAGCTGCTTCGCGGCCTGCCGATGCCGACGATCTGCCGCGTGCAGGGTCACTGCATCGCCGCCTCGCTGATGCTCGTCGGCGCCGTCGATCTGGTGGTGGCCGGGGCCGACGCGCGCTTCTCCTCGGCGGTCACGCGCGACATGGGCGCCGCCGACGTGGAGGTGCCCTCGCTGGCGTGGGCGCTCGGCGACAGGCGCGCCAAGCAGATGATCTGGTGCAGCGAAGAGATCGGCGCCGAGGACGCGCTGCGGCTTGGACTCGTCAACTGGGTGGTGGACGTCGATGCGCTCGACGCCAAGGTCGACGAGGTGGTCACCGAGCTGTTGGGCGTGCCGCGTGAGGCGCTCGCGCTCTCCAAGCTCAGCTTCCGCTTCATGGACGACCGCCGCGGACGCGTCGACGCCGAGGCCTACCACTACCTCGCCCACCAGCTCAGCCATCACACCAGCGACGCCGTGGCGCTGCTGCGCGCGCGGGTCTCCGAGCTGGAGGCCCGGCTCGGCCGCCCGGCCGGCTGAGAGAAGCCCGGCGGAGAGCCCCGCGCACCCCGGAGCCGGGCGCGGCCCCTAACCGGTCGCCAGCCGCCTGCGCAGCTCGTGCTTCTTGACCTTGCCCGCCGGCGTGCGCGGCAGCTCGCTCACCAGCTCCAGACGCTCAGGTGTCTTGTGGCGCGCCACGCCTGCGCCCGCGAAGTGCTCCAGCACCGCTTCCAGGGTGAGGCTCGTGCCCGGGCGCAGCACGACGAACGCACACACTCTCTCTCCATATCGGGGATCCGGCGCCGCCACGACCGCGGTCTCCGCCACCGCCGCAAGGTCGAGCACAAGATCCTCCACCTCCTGTGAGGAGATGTTCTCGCCGCCGCGGATGATGATGTCCTTGCGGCGATCGGTGATCGTCAGATAACCGTCCTCGTCGATGCGCCCCACGTCGCCGGTCAGCAGCCAGCCGTCGGCGAGGAAGGCCGCCTCGTTCAGGGCGGGGTCGGTGTAGGCGATGAACTGCTCCGGCCCGGCAGAGGCGATCTCCCCCTCCTCCCCGCGCGGCAGCTCGCCGCCCTCCTCGTCAACGATCCGGATCAGGTTCTCGCCGAGCGTGCGCCCGTCGGTGTAGGCGCGCTTCTGCAGCGGATCGCCCGCCATGCTGCCGGTGGTGGATGGCTGCTCGGTCGAGCCGTAGCAGCGGCCCACCCGCCAGCCGATCTCCTCGGCGCGTTCGATCAGCGCAGGCGGCACGCCGGCGCCGCCGGTGATCCCATGGCGCAGCGACGTGACGTCGTGGCTGCCCCTCTCGGCGGCGTCGAGCATCGAGCTGAGTAGGAAGGGCGTGCCAGCCATCGCGGTCACACGGTGCTCGGCGATGAGCCCGGCGCAGGCGTCGGCGTCCCAGGTATCCATCACGATCGTCGGGTAGCCGTGAACGTACGGGCTCAGCAACGCGATCAGGCCCGCGGTGTGCCCGGCGGGAAACGGCTGCAGGTTGACCGTGCCCGGAACGCCCGGCGGCGGCGTCGGCCCGTGCAACATCTCCGCCAGCACCGATTCGTGGCTGTGCTGGACGCCCTTCGGCTCGGCGGTCGTGCCGGAGGTGTAGACGATCAGCGAGAGCCCCCCTGCCTCGCCGCGCGGAGCGGGGAATCCCGCGCCGTCATCGCCCTCGCGCGTCAGCTCCTCCCATGAGATCGCGCCCGGGGGAGCCTCCTCGCCGATCACGATCAGGTGTCGCAGCTCGGGCGTCTCGCCGAGCCGCGGAACGTCGGCCACGGCGTCGATGCGCCGGTAGCGCGACGGCATCACCAGCGCGCGCGCGCCCGACTGGCGGAGGATGAAGCCGACCTCCGTCGGTCCGTAGATCGACACGATCGGGACCAGCACCAGCCCCAGCGCGGCGGCCGCCGCGTAGAGCACCGCGGTCTGCGGCCAGTTCGGCAGCTGCGCGGCGATCGCGTCGCCCTCGCTCAGCCCGAGGCGATGCAGGCCCGCGGCGACGACCAGGGCCTGCGCATGTATCTCCCCCAGCGTCAGCCGCCCTGGCTCGGAGTCCGAATAGAAGAGCAGCGGCGCGTCCGCGTTGCGCGCGGCGCCGTCGCTCAGCGCGTTCGCCAGCGTCGCCGCCGGGCCGCCGTGCCGCTCGCGCCAGCGCCGCTCGAGCTTCGCCCTGGCCGCGCGCGTCGCAGGGCTGAGCACTGAGCGCGGGTCCCAATCGCGAGAGATACGCGTGAGCGCTGCAAAACCTGGTTCTTCTGAGAGAAAAGCCATTACATCCTCGATGAGCGGTGACAGACTGCGGCCCAGAGGACGTATCAGAGGATCGAGCAAGCAGCATTGTACAGGCAGCAAGCGACCGAGGAGGTCGGGTGACAGCAGACGGGGATCGCCAACCCGAGGACAGGCCCAGCAGTCCCTTCGCGCTGGACGGTCGAGCCGCGCTCGTGACGGGCGGCAACGGCGGAATCGGCCTTGCGCTTGCGCGCGGGCTGGCCCAGGCCGGGGCGGACGTAGCGATCTGGGGCACGAGCGCCGATAAGAACGCGCGCGCCCTGCAGGAGCTGGAGGCGCTCGGCGTGCGCGCCCACGCGCACGTCTGCGACGTATCCGACGAGAGCGCCGTCGAGGATGCATTCGCGGCGACCGTCGCGGCGCTCGGACGCGTGGACGCCTGCTTCGCCAACGCCGGCATGGGCGGCGCCCCGGCCGCCTTCGCCAAGCAGTCGCTGTCGGAGTGGCGTCGGGTGATGGCCGTCAACCTCGACGGCACCTTCCTCACGCTCCGCGCCGCCGCGCGGCACATGATCGAGCGCGGAGGCGGCGGCAGCCTCGTCGCAACCTCCTCGCTCACGGCGATCGAGGCGGCGCCGCGCTCGCAGCACTACGCGGCGAGCAAGGCCGGCGTCATCGCGCTCGTGAAGACCCTCGCCGTGGAGCTCGCCCGCCATCAGATCCGCGCCAACGCGCTGATGCCCGGCTGGGTCGAGACGGATCTCACACGCCCGTTGCTGACGAGCGAGGTGGCGGCCGAGCACATCATTCCCCGCATCCCCCTGCGCCGCCCGGCGCAGCCCGAGGACCTGGCGGCCGCCGCCGTGTACCTGGCCGCCGACGGCTCTCGCTACCACACAGGCGACGTGTTGGTGATCGATGGTGGCTACCGGCTGTTCTAGCGGCGCCCCCTGCGCGACACTCAAGCGATGACGCGCTCAGCGCAGACGAACACGGCGGCGCCCGACCGATGAGCGCGAGCCCGGTCACCGAGACCGAGCGCGCCGCCTGGCAGGAGGCCAACCGGGGCTTCCTCGCGCGCCACTATCCGCCGGCGTCCGTACGCGAGCAGCTCGAGCGTCCGCGCCATCTCGATCGCTGCACCTGGCGGCTGGCTTGCGAGATGGGCTGGACCGCGATCTTCGCCGACCCCCGCGACGGTGGCCTCGCGGGGGATTCGGAGCTCGTGGTGAGCCTTGCGGAGGAGCTGGGCCGCGCGGTCAACCCCTCGCCGTTCCTCGGCTGCGCCCTCAGCGCGGCGGTGATCGCCGCCGACCCGAGCCTCGACCGCGCGACGCTGGCGGGCCTACTCGATGGCTCGCTGTGCTGCTCCTGGTGCGTGCTGGACGGCGACGGGTCCTGGAGCGCCGAGGCGGTCAGCGCCGAGACCGTCAAGGCGCGGTCCGGTGTCGGCGGCGACGGAGCACTCACGCTCACGACCGACAAGAGCTACGTGCTCGACGCCGACCTCGCGGACATGCTGTTGGTGAGCGCACGCGTCGAAGGTGTGCTGAGCAA
Source organism: Thermoleophilaceae bacterium (assembly GCA_034664185.1). Classification (GTDB taxonomy): domain Bacteria; phylum Actinomycetota; class Thermoleophilia; order Solirubrobacterales; family Thermoleophilaceae; genus AC-37. The sequence goes on along the minus strand of JAXDIC010000141.1, from coordinate 21,520 downwards.
CTTCCTGATCCCGGCCTCGGCTCCCGGCGTGACGGTTACGACGGCCCGCGGCATGGACCTTACGCGCCGCATCAGCCGCGTGGAGCTCGACGGCGTGGAGCTGCGCGCGGGCGCTGGCTCGTACCCCGCAGACGGCGAGGCGGCCGTGCGGCGCGGCCTTCGCCTGGGCGCCGTGCTCTGTTGCGCCGATGCCACCGGCGTGGCGGAACGTCTGATGGAGATGACTGTCGCCTACGTCAGCGACCGCGAGGTGTTCGGCCGTCCGCTCGCCACCTACCAGGCGGTCAAGCACGCCTGCGCGGACATGCTCTGCACCGTCGAGGCCGCGCGCGTGGCAACCAGGAACGCCGCACTTCACCTGCAGCTGACGGAGCCCGGCGCAGTGAGCGTGCCCGACGGCGAGGCCGAGGCCGAGCGCGCGACGAGCATCGCCAAGGGCTGGGTCGGAGAGGCCTGCGCGCGGCTCGCGGGCGAGGCGCTGCAGCTGCATGGCGGCATCGGCTTCACCTGGGAGCACGACCTGCACCTCTACCTGCGCCGCGCCCGTGCCGACGAGGCGCTGTTCGGCAGCTCCGCCTGGCACCGCGACCGCGTCGGCGCCGGGATCATGCAGTCCGCCGCGGCCGGCGGCGCGCACTAGCCGCGACCCCGCGCACGAACGCGAGCGTCGCGCCGCTCGATCGGCTCCGACCGGCGCCTACCGCCCGCGGTCGCGGGGCATGCCAAGCGTGCGCTCGGCCAGCAGGTCGCGCATCAGCTCGGAGGCGCCGCCCGCGACCGTGAAGGTGCGGGCGAACAGGAACTCGTCCTGCCAGCGGCCGCCCTGGGCGACGTCCTCATCGCCGGCGGCGAGCAGCCCGCGGGCGCCCTGCAACGCGAGGCCGTATTCGGCCAGCTCCAAGTTCAGCTCGCTGAAGGCGAGCTTGCCGATCGGGATGTCCTGCGGGCGATGTTCGCCGCGGGACTCGCGCTGCAGACGCGCCTGCACCAGCAGGTTGCAGATCTCCACTCGCACCGCCAGGTCTCCGACGTCCTGGCGCAGCGCCTCCCGGCCGATCGGCAGCGCGCCACGCTCGTCCTGCTCGACTCCCAGGTCGGCGAGATCGTCCAGCAGGTCGCGCAGGCGCGCGGCTCCCGCGCCGATGCCGGAGCGCTCGGCGCCAAGACTCTCCATCGCCACCCGCCAGCCGTCGCCCTCTCCTCCGAGGAGCGAGCCGGCACAGACGCGCACGTCGTCGAGGAAGACCTCGCTGAAGTCGGTGCTGCCGGTGATCTCGCGGATCGGGCGCAGCTGCACGCCGGGCGCCGTCATCGGGAGCACAAACGCGCTGATGCCTGCATGGCGGGACTCGGCCGGTCCCGTGCGGGCGAGCAGGAAGCCGAAGTCCGACCACTCGGCGTTGCTGCTCCACACCTTCTGGCCGTCGATCACGTAGTCCTCGCCGTCGCGGCGTGCGCGGGTGCGCAACGAGGCCAGGTCGCTGCCGGCGTTCGGCTCGGAGAACAGCTGACACCAGACCTCGCGTCCCTCGCGGATCGCCGGCAGGTGGGCGCGCTTCTGCTCCGCGCTCCCGAACATCAGCACCGCGAAGGCCGCGAGGTGCGTCTGGTCGGTGAACGGCGGCAGGTCTGCCCGCGCGAGCTCCTCGGCCAGGAACAGCTCGCTCCACGGGTTGGCGTCCTCGCCGCGCCCGCCCCACTGCGGCGGCCAGTCCGCGCCCAGCAGCCCCGTCTCATACAGAGCGGCGCGCCAGCGGCGCAGAGCCTGGTCCTCCTCCTGGGAATCAGGACTGCGAAACCCCGCGCGCCGCGGCAGCCGGGGTGCGCGTTCGGCGATCAGCGCCCGCACCCGCGCGCGATAGGCGGCCTCCTCGTCCCGGTCCGCCGGAGCGCTGCTCACGATCGGGGCTCGACTCCCAGCGGGCGGTAATTCCAGCGCGGCGGCTCGCCGACGACGGCCACCTCGCTGTCGATCTGCACGGCGCATCCGGGGCAGTGGTAGCGGCGGAACATCAGGTCCCCGGCTCGGCGCACGACAATCGTGTTGTGGATGACAGACGGCTCGACGTGGGCCTCCGAGCACAGCGCCCACCACTTCCAGTTGGTCGTGTTGGCGGCCAGCCGCTGTCCGCAGCGCCGGCAGTGGTAGAAGCCCTCGGCGTCGATGGCAAGGCACTCTCCCAGAACCTGCTCGCCGTTCGCCACCAGCGGCTCGCGCTCCTGCGGGCGTCCTCCGGAGCCGTCGCCGACGGGTAGCACCTCGGACCCCAGCGGGTAGGAGCGCCGCGACTCGCGGGCCTTCGCCCGCAGGGCCGCGGTGGCGTCGAGGTCGAGCGTCAGATGCTCACCCAGCGTGCCGGCCGCGTCGCCGTGGCCGCTGAGCGCCACGCCGTAGGCGGCCTCGGCCATGTGGGGCGAGACGAAGCCGCGCAGCACGTCGGCGAGCACCGCCTCGGGGTCGCGCTCCAGTGGATCGCCGTAGCCGGGTCCACCGGTAGCGCGGATGTAGTAGCCGTCCTCGCTGCTCACCTGAAAGCCGCGCGCGCGCGCCGGCGGGTGCTCGGCGTGCAGGGCGTACTCGTCGATCGGCAGCTCCCGGTGCTGCTCCAGATGAGCGCGCACGTCCGGCATGATGCCGCGCGCGAACGAGATTGCGGCGCCGGCACCCGGGGAGCCGCCGCTGACGGCCGAGGACGGCGTGGACATGCGGTTCTGGAACACCGTCACGTCCCAGCTGTCCGCGCCATAGGGCACGCACAGCGTCTCCGGCGCGAGTCCGCCACGGTGGCGACCGACGCCGCCGCTGTCGCGTGCCAGCCCTGTCTGCAGGAACAGCACCGGGCTCTGCAGCTCGTACTCCTCGACGTTCGGCGCGAACGCGTCCACGGTCTGGATGCCCATCATCGCGTTCTGACCGTCGGAGGACTCCATCGCGCCGGCGCCGCCGGCGCCGCCGGTGAAGACGTTCCAGAACCACGGCTCGCCGTATTGGTTGGGGCCCTGCAGCCACGCGAAGGTCCAGCAGCCCCAGGGGCCGGTGCGCCGGTGGGAGGTCTCCGGGTTGCCGGCGATCAGGTAGTTGAGCGCCTCGAGTATGGCGTCGGTGCCGAACCAACCCGCATACACCGTCGCCGCGGAGATCGGCGCGGGCTTGATCGAGTTCATCAGCGTGCCCTTGGGCGATACCACCTCCACGACCTCCATCAGCCCCTCGTTGAAGGGGATGTCCGGCGCGAGCACGGTGCCGATCGCCGCCATGATGCTGCCGGTGCCGCCCACGTCGGTGCAGTTGATCGCGCCGATCGATTGCGGGTCCGTGCGGCTGTAGTCGAACGTCAGCCGCTCGCCGTCTTTCGTCACCGTGGCCCTGATCGTGAACACGCGGTCCTCCGCGCCGTCGTGCTCCATGTGCGACGCGCCCTCGTAGATCCCGTCCGGCAGCGTCGCCAGCCGCGCCCGGAAGGCGCGCCCGGAGGCCTCGACCTGGCCGGCGTGGATCGCCTCGATGCGATCGGCGCCGTACTGCTCGAGCATCTCGCCGAGGCGCCCGCGGCCGATCCACACGGCGCCCATCAGCGCCTTGAGGTCGATACCGGTCTGCTTCGGCGCACGCGTGTTCGTCAGGAAGGCGTCGAGGATGTCGGCGCGGAAGTGGCCGCGTTCGTAGAACTTGACGGGCGTGAAACGCACGTTCTCGCCGAAGACGTCCATCGGCTCCACCGCGAAGCCGCCCGGCTCGGCGCCGCCGACGTCGGTGACGTGCGCGGAGACGCCCACCCACATCGTCAGCCGCTCCTCGCCCGCGGGGCCCGACTCGTCGAACACGGGAGCCACCACGACGACATCGTGGGAGTGCAGGCCGCCGCCGTCGTAGGGATCGTTCGCGAAGATCACATCGCCGGGGTGCAGATCGTCGCCGAAGCGCTGCAGCGACGCGCGCACTGTGTTCGACATCGAGTAGCCCATCTGCAGCGTCCATGCGATCGAGGTGAGGATCCTGCCGTCGGCGTCCAGGCAGCCGCAGGCGAAGTCAGACGCGGACACGAACAGGAACGAGCCGGATAGGTTGACCAGCGCGCGGCCCATCTCGCGATTCATGGTCAGCTCGTAGTTGCGCACGATCTCGCTGAGGACGGGGTCCTGCTCGAGGCTGGTGGGCGGCGCGGCGGTGCGTGACATCGGTCAGCTCCTCGAGAGGATCAGGTTGCGGAAGGGATCGACCTCGGCGCTCCAGCCATGCGGCACCAGCAGCGTGGTGTCGTCGTACTCGACGATCGCCGCGCCCAGCAGCCGTGCGCCGGGTACGAGGTCTTCGCCGCGGTGCACCGCCAGCTGCTCGAGCGCCGTGGCATCGGGCGCCCCCAGCGCCAGGCGAGAGCCGGCCGGGGGCGGATCTGAGGTGTCGGCGGGCTGTGCCGGCGGCGCCTGTCGGCGCGGGATGCGACCGATGCCGGTGACGCGGTAGGCCTTCATGTCGTAGCCGTTCTCAGGCGCGGCCGCGCCCATGCCGTAGATCGCCGCGTAGCGCTCGTCGAAGAACCGCAGCGCGCGTTGCAGCTCCCGGTCGCCCAGCTTCTGGCGCGGCACCTCGACGTCGAAGTCCAGGATCTGGCGCCGGTAGCAGAGCCCGACCTCGTGCACGAGCTCGCGCCGCTCTGCCGGCAGGCCGTGCGCGTCGAGTGCGATCGTCACCTCGGCGTCGAGCTCGGAGAAGGCGTCGTTGAGCGCTCCGAGGTCGTCGGCCGAGATGCCCGACTCGGGTTCGACCGCCTGGCTGGTGGAGCGCGCGAACGTGTAGACGATGTCGGTGGTGATCAGCCCCGCCGCTGAGAACACCGAGGCCAGCCGCGGCACCAGCACCCGTTGCACCCCGAGCTCCTGTGCCACGCAGGCCGCGTGCAGGCCGCCGGCGCCGCCGAAGGAGACGAGCGTGAAGTGTGCCGGGTCCAAGCCGGCGAACACCGTGCGCAGGCGAATCGCATCGGCCATCACCGAGTTGGCCAGCCGGAACATGCCGACCGCCGCTTCCTGGGTGTCCAGCCCGAGCGCCCAGCCGAGCTCGGCAATGGCGCGCTCGGCGGCGTCGGTGTCGAGCTTCATCGTGCCGCCGAGGAAGTAGTCCGGGTCGATCAGCCCGAGCACCAGGTGGGCGTCGGTCACGGTTGGCAGCTCGCCGCCGCGCCCGTAGCAGGCGGGTCCCGGATCGGCGGCCGCGCTCTGCGGCCCGACTCGCAGCGCGCCGCTGGGGCCGATCCAGCCAATCGAGCCGCCTCCGGCTCCGACCGTTGTCACCTCGACCATCGGCGTCGCCAGCGCCTGGCGATCGAGGAACTGCAGCGACGTCGTCCGCACCTGGCCCTCGTGGATCAGCCCGACGTCGGTGCTGGTCCCGCCCATGTCGAACGTGATCAGGTTCGACTCCGAGAGCTCCGCACCGACGGCGCGCGCCCCCATCACGCCGGCGACGGGACCGGAGTAGACGGTGTGTCCGGCGGCTTTGACGGCGCTCTCGATCGTGCCGAGGCCGCCGTCGGACTTCATCAGCAGCAGCGTGCCGTCGAAGCCCCCGTCGCGCAGTTCCTGCTCCAGGCGGCCGGCGTAGCGGTGGATCGCCGGGCCGGCGTAGGCGGTGATCGCGGTTGTGCTGAGCCGCTCGTACTCGCCGATCAGAGGGCAGGCCTCGTTGGAGACGGACACGAACGCGTCGGGTTGCTCCTCGAGGATCACCTGGCGGGCCAGCGCCTCGTGCTCGGGGTTGCGAAACGACCACAAAAAGCAGACGGCGAACGAGCGGATGCCCTTGTCCAGTAGCCGGCGCACCGATGCGCGCATGCCGTCCACGTCGATCGCCAGCACCACCTGGCCGCGGAAGTCGACGCGCTCGAAGACCTCCTCGATGTCCGCGCGGGGCACGAGCGGGACCGGGTGGGTGACCAGCGCTGGGTCCTGCTCGCTGCCGCGGTACTGGCGCGCCAGGTCGTAGAGGTCGCCGAAGCCGCGGGTCGTGAGGATGCCGACGCGCTCCCCGGAGCGAGTGAGCACGACGTTGGTGGTGACCGTGGTGCCGTGGACGAACTCCTCCAGCGAGCCCAGTAGCCCGCGGCGGTCGGTGCCGAGGTCCTCGGCGATCGCGTCGACGCCGTCGAACACCGCGCGCGCGAACTCGGGCGGCGTGCTCGGCACCTTCCAGCTGCGCACCGCGCCGTCCTCCCCGGACAGCGCCAGGTCGGTGAAGGTGCCGCCGATGTCGACCCCGAGGCGCATGGCTATCGCTTGTCGGCGCGAGCGCGCGCCAGGACGACGGCCACGACCAGCACGACCCCCTGGTAGAGGTCGACGATCCAGAACTGGATGCCAAACAGCTGCAGCCCGTTGATGCCGATCGCCACCACGAACAGGGCGACGATCAGCCCGGTCACGTTGAAGCGCCCCGGCCGGATCATGGTCGAGCCGAGAAACGCGGCGGCATAGGCGGGCAGCAGGAAGTTGGCGCCCACGTTGGGCGGCCCTGCGCCAAGGTTGGCGCCGTAGACGGCGCCGGCGAGCGTTGCCAGGAACGCCGAGGCGACGAAGCTGATGAAGATCACGCGGTCGGTGCGCACGCCCGACAGGCGCGCGGCCTCGCGCCCGGCGCCGGTGGCGTAGACCCGCCGTCCGAACGGAGTGTGCTCGAGCAGGTACCAGAGGATCGCCGCGATCACCAGGAAGTAGGCGAGCGTCAGCGGCACCTTGAGCACGTACTCGCGTCCGATCTGAGTGAAGCCGCCGGGGATGTTGTTGGCGATCGTGGTGCCGTTGGCGATCGCCTCGGAGATGCCGAGCAGCACCGAGCTGCTACCGATCGTGGCGATGAACGGGTCGACTTTGGCCTTCACCACGAGCAGGCCGTTGATGCAGCCGATCACCAGCCCCACGGCGAGCGTGATCGCGATTGCCAGCGGGATCGGCATCGACCCGTTGGTCGTCTGGAACAGCCACGTCACGAGGATCACGGCGAGCGTCATCGATCCGCCGATCGAGATGTCGAACACGCCCGCCGCCAGCGGCAGTAGCAACGACAGCGCCATGATGCCGGCGATCGTCTCGTTGCTGACGACGCCGATCAGGTTGCTGTACGTGGGGAACGTGCTGGACAGCGTCAGCGAGAACACCACGAACATGACCGCGATCAGCAGCAGCCCGCCGTAGCGCTCCAGGGGAGAGGCGCGGCGCGATTCCTCGTCGCCGCGACGGTTGAAGAAGGCGCCCAGCAGCTGCGAGCTGGCAAAGCCCCCGCGGCGCGAAGGCTCGACGACCGCGCCGGCGCCGTCGGCGGGGGCGCCCTGGCCGGAGGTGTCCGGGTCCCCGACGGCGCTCCGCGTCGACCGCTCCACGGGCACGCGCTCAGACATGCGCGAGATCCTCCTCGGTGTAGCACTCCTGGGCGATCGTCTCGCGCGTGATCGCGGCACCGGTGAGCTCGGCGCCGATGCGCCCGCGCCGGATCACGAGCACCCGGTCGCAGACCAGCTCGAGCTCCTCCAGGTCAGCAGAGCAGACCAGCACGGCCAACCCGCGGCGCGCGGAGTCGCGCAACAGCTCGAGGATCTCCTGCTTGCCGCCGACGTCGATTCCCTGCGTCGGCTCCTCCAGCACCATCACGCGCGGCTCGGTGCGCAGCCACTTGGCCACCGTGACCTTCTGCTGGTTGCCTCCGCTGAGCGTGGCCAGCACGCGCTCGGGATCACGCGGCAACACGTTGAAGCGCTCGGTCAGCTCGCGTGCCAGCCGGCGCTCCTCGCGCAGCTGCAGCTGTCCGCGGCGCCACAGCGGCGCGAGGTGCGGCAGCGTCAGGTTCTCGCGCACAGTCAGGGTCGGCACGCTCTTGAGCGCGCGCGACGACGGCAGAACGGCGACGCGGCGCCTCAGCATCTCGTGGGGGCCGAGCCGCGCCAGCCGCTGCCCCTCGACCGACACGCTGCCCTGTGTGAGCTCAACCGTGCCCAGCAGCAGCCCGATCACGTCGTGCACGCCCGAGCCCACCAGGCCGGCCATGCCGACAATCTCGCCGGCGTGCACCGCAAGTTCGGCGCCACGAAGCTCGCCGCCGTGAACGTCGTCGAAGCGAAGGCGCTCCTCGCTCGCGGCGCTCCCGCTTGCCCTCTGCACCGTCAGCGCCTGCTCTGCGGGCCGGGCGCGCGCGTCGCCGACGATCAGGTCGACCAGCCGCTCGCGTGTGAACTCGGCCTGGTCGCCGGAGCCGACGACGCGGCCGTCGCGCAGCACGGTGATGCGATCGGCGATGCGAGGGAGCTCTTCCAGGCGGTGCGAGACGTAAACGACGCTGATGCCCTGCTCGATCGTGGAGCGGATGACGGCGAACAGGCGGTCGACCTCTGAGCTTGGAAGCGTGGCGGTGGGCTCGTCGAAGAACAGGACGCGAGCCTGCTCGTCGTCCTGCAGCGCGCGGGCGACAGCGACCTGGGTCCGCTGCACCGCGCTCAGGTCGGAGACGACCGCGTCGGGGTGGATGTGCAGCCCGACGCGCTCGAGCAGCTCGCGTGCGGCGCGACGCTCGGCGCCCCAGCGGATGCGCGCCGCCCAGCCGGTGTCCCAGGTTCCCCCCAGGCGCAGGTTCTCGAGCACCGTCAGATCCTCGACCAGCCCCAGTTCCTGGTGGATGAAGCGCAGGCCCGCGCGCCGCGAGGCGCCGGCGTCGCCGGGGCGAAGCGGGACACCGGCCACCTCGATCGTCGTGGCTCCGTGAGTGTCGTCGGGCTGGTGGTAGCCGGCGAGGATCTTGATCATCGTCGACTTGCCCGATCCGTTGTGACCGACCAGAGCATGCACCTCGGCCGGTCGCACGTCGAAGGAGACTCGGTCCAGCGCCGGCTGCCCGACGAACGTCTTGGACAGCTCGCGGACGGTCAGGACCGACTCGGAGGGGCGCCCTCGCGCTGCTGGCGCCCCTCCGGTTGGATTGTTCGTTGACGTCACCTATTGCTGCTTGTCGTGACGGACTGCGGCCCGCTCAGCCTTTGTTCCAGAGCTTCGCGAACTGTGCGGCGTACCCGGTCGGCCCCTGGTAGGCGGGCGCGATCTGGGCATAGTTCTGCTGCGTGACCAGGAACGACGTGACTTCCGTCACCGGCGGGACCGATTTGCCCACGGCGTTTCTGGCGGCCGCGTCGACTGCGGCGAAGCCGGGCTCGGAGCCACCCGTCACGTCGTCCCACCTCTGGATTTCGCCCTTCTTCACAAGAGCCAGGTTAGGGGCGTCGCCGTCGAAGCCCGCCACCTTGATCGAGCCGGCCTTTCCGGCCTGGCGCACCGCGTTGGTGGCCGCCAGGGCCACGGCGTCGAACGTGCCGACGACGTAGGTCGTTTCGGGTTTCGACTGCAGAGCCGTCTGCAGCTGCCCAGGCAGCTGGCTCGTGACGCCTTCGATCGCGAACGACAGCGTGCTGACCTTGCAGCTCGAGCAGGTCTTCATCTGGCTGATGAAGGACTGCTGGCGCTGGATATTGCACTTGAAGGTGTTCGTGCCCACGAACAGGACGTTGGCCTTGCCTTCGCTGTCGGCGATGATGGCGTTGGCGACTTCCTTGGCCTGTTTGACGCAGGCGTTGCCGGCGACCTCGGTCACCACGCCCTTTACTCCAGGCGTGTCACCGGTGAAGCTGCCGACGATCGGCACTTTGGCGCTGGCGGCCGCAGCGAAGCTCGCGCCGGCTTCGGCGTCGCCGATGCCGTTGACGACGATCGCGGTCGGTTTGGCTGCGATCGCTGTCTGGAAGCACTGCGCGATCTGGCCCGGAGTCGTGCCCCCGTTGCAGAGTTTGAACTTGTAACCGATCGCTTCGGTCCCGGCCTTGATGCCGTTCGACAGCTTCGTGCAGCCCTCGAGCGCCAAGTTGCAGGCGACGTGGTAGATCGTGCCCCCCGGCTTCGGAGTGAACGAGCCGAGCCCCGCCTGCAGGATGCTCGTGGGCACCTGTTCTGACTTTGTGGCTTCGGCCTTGGCGGCCGCCACCGAGGACGGCGCCGAGCTTGACGACGCGCTGCTCGATGTGCTGCTGGTGGAGCTGCTCCCACAACCGGCGATGATGGCCGTGACGGCCAGCAGACCGACCAGGGTCAGCGACTGGTTCACTTTCCTCACGTCTCTCCCTCCCTTGACTCAACAAGATGCATCGGGCACATACTCACCCGCCTGAGCGGGCCTTTGCAAGTCGGTTCTCTTGGCAGAAATCAGCTTCGCAGCGTGACCGCGGAGGGTGGGGCGAGCTCGGCCACACCGCCCGCCAGCAACACCCGCTCCCCCTGCCGCGCGGTGAACTCGACGCGGCCGACGAGCCGGCCTCCGATGGCAGGCACATCGGGAGCGCAGGTGCCGGCACCCTCGATCACCAGCTCCTCATCGGGGAAGCCATAGCCCCGGAACTGCACGCTGAGCAACTTGAGCGACAGCGGCCCGCCACCGGCCGCCGAGATCACCCTCGCTGCCTGGGCGAGGGTCCACATGCCGTGCAGGATCGTGCGCGGCAGCCCGACCGCGCGAGCCGCGTCGTCGTCGACGTGGATCGGGTTCAGATCCCCGGAGGCCTGTGCGTAGCGGCGCGTCACAGCGTCACCCGGCAGCATCCGACACTCGAGCTTCTCGGCGGCGCGGCCGCCTGCGCCCGTCCGCTGCGGCCGTGGCTCGGCGTCAGGCATCCCCGGCTCCGGGCGGATCGCGCACGATCGCGGTCCAGACGCCATCGCAGAGCGACTCCCCGGTGGGCAGGCGCGATCGCGAGAGCATCATGAAGAAACGCAACACGCCGCGGCGGCGCACCTCGGACAGCCGGCCGTCGCTCACCACCGTGTCCCCGGCGAGCACGGGGCGCCGAGGGTCCCAGCGAAACTCCTGCCCGCCGTGCACGGCGCGCTCGTAGTCGAAGTCCGTGACTGGGTCATCCTGCACCGCTTCGATCGCCGCCAGCGCGTAGACGGCCGCAAACATCGGCGGGGCTACGAGGTCGCGGTAGCCGACCGCCTGCGCATGCGACACGTCGGTGCACAGCGGATGCTGCTCGCCGATGGCGGCGCAGAAGGCTTCTATCCCCTCCCGCGTGACCTGGTATTCGACCCGGTGCGGCCAGGCCGGCGATGGATCCGGGGGGGCGGGCGTGGCGGCACGCGCCCCCGATGCGCTCACGTAGCCCTGCTCGCTCATGCGCGTCTCCACACCGGCGGGCGGTGCTCTGTGAAGGCACGGGCGCCCTCCGCCGCGTCGGCGCTGCCCTGAACCGGATCGGAAATGCTGGCCTGGCGCTGCCAGAACTCCTCGCGGGGCCAGTCGCGCTGGCGGTCGATGATCGCCCTGATGGCCTCGACGGCGAGCGGACCGTTGGCGGCGATCGTCCCAGCCAGCTCCAGGGCGGGCTCCAGCGACGCACCCGATGGCGCGAGCCGGGAGACGAGGCCGAGATCGAAGGCACGTGCGGCCTCCAGCGGTTGGCCGGTGAGGGCGAGCTCGTAGACGACTCCGAGTCCAACCCGCTGCGGCAGCGAGAGCAGCGCCCCACCGGCGGGCACCAGCGAGCGCGTGACCTCCGGCAGGCCGAAGCGGGCGTCCGCCGCGGCGACGATCAGATCGCAAGCCAGGGCCACCTCGAATCCGGCTGCCAGGGCGTAGCCGTCGACGGCGGCGATCAAGGGCTTGGCGCGGTTGCGGCCGACGAGGCCCAGCAGACCGTGCCCGCCCGCCTCCGGAAGCTCGCCGCGCAGGAACGCCCGCAGGTCCATGCCAGAGCTGAAGGTGCCGCCGGCACCGTGCAGGATGCCGACCGAGAGGCCATCGTCGCGTTCGAGCTCATCCAGCGCGGCACAGACGCCCTCGGCGAGCTGGCGATCGAACGCGTTGCGCACGCCCGGGCGATCGAATGTCACGACCTGGACGGCGCCGTGACGCTCGAGGTGCACGCTCGCGCTCACGCGGCGCCCTCGATGGTCAGCCACGACCACCGCTCGGGAAAGCCCTGCTCGCCGACCAGCAGCAGACGCCGCTCGGCGATCAGCCATCCCGTGGGAGCACGGACGACCACGTCGTGGTAGCGGGCCCACAGATGCCAGTCCTGCCCGCCCTCGCGAGGGCGGTGCCAGGCGTAGAGCGCGCTCTGCGCCTGCGCGCGATCGGGCGTCTCGAAGTCGATGATGATCCCTGAGAGGCTGTGGCTGGTGGCGGCGAACAGAGGCAGGTCGCGTTCGGCCTGTAGCCGCCGCTCGGCGGCGCCGACGCTGGGTGGGCCGGGGGCATAGAAGGCCAGGCAATCCTCGGTGAAGCAGGCGGCCACCCCCTCTGGATCGTTGAGGTCGGCACTGCGGCAGTAGCGATGCAGCAGCCGCTCGATCTCCATGCGGTCGGCCAGCCGCTCGAGCGGTTTGCCCTCTTCCAGCATCTCGCTGGCCACGCTACGACCGCGCGCCGCGGCCGGCCAAGGGGCTTTCCTCACGAGAAGCGCGATGGACGCGCGCTCGATCGGGGCCTAGCGTGCGCGCGGTGCGGGTCGGTCTGTTCCTGGACATGCGCAATCCGCCGGGGTGGCGACGCGGCTGGAGCGAGCACTACGAGTCAAGCCTCGAGCGCCTGGCCGCCGCCGAGCAGCTGGGTCTGGGGTCGGTGTGGCTGACCGAGCACCACTCCTTCGAGGACGGCTACCTCCCACAGCCGCTGACGCTGGCGGCGGCGATCGCCCAGAGGACCTCGTCGGCGCGCATCGGCACCGCGATCCTGCAGGCGCCGCTGCGCCCGGCGATCGACATCGCCGAGCAGGCGGCGCTGGTCGACATCCTCAGCGGCGGGCGCCTCGAGCTGGGGCTGGGAGCGGGCTACCGGGTGCCTGAGTGGGAGGCGTTCGGCGTGGACGGTGCAAGCCGCTACCTGCTGCTGGAGCAGCGCGCCGCCGAGATCGCGCGGCTATGGGAGGGGGGCGTCGCCACGCCGCCTCCGGTGCAGTCGCCGGTGCCGATCTGGATCGGCGGCGAGGGGTCTCGCGGGGCGCGAATCGCCGGTCGTCGCGGTGCCGGGCTGCTGGCGCTGAAGCCAGAGCTGCTGCCGGTGTATCGCGAGGCGCTGGAGCAGGCGGGCCACCCGCCCGGCGCGGCAGCGATGGCCGGCTGCGTGAACCTGATCCTGGCCGATGACCCCGAGGCCGCCTGGGCGCGGATCGAGCCGTACCTGGACTACCAGTGGAACTCATACGCACGCTACGCGGCGGAGGGCACACCGGAGACCCCGCAGGCGATCGACACCGCACTGCTGCGCACGTCGGGGCGACCGATGCTGCCGCGCTTCGATGTCGTGAGCCCCGCCGACGCGGAGTCGCGGATCAGGGAGTGGCTGGACGGCCTGCCCGTCCCCCACGTGTACTTCTGGGATTCCATCGCCGGCATGCCCGAGGACCTCTCGTGGCGGCATGTGGAGCTTCTGCTGAGCGAGCTCGCTCCGAGGCTGGAGGGGGTTGGAATCGCCTCAGGCTAGGCCGGCGGCGCGGCGTCGGCGTGACGAAGTCGGTCGAGGCCGTCGAGGATGAGATCGAGCCCCCAGGCGAACTCGACGGCGCTGTCGTACCCGGAGTCGGGGAGCTTCGTAGCGATCTCGACGAGGTACGGGTAGTTCTCAAGCGTGCCGACCGTCTCCGCCCTCCTCCGCGCGGCTTCTCCGGCACTGTCGGGCGTCTCAAACGCCAGATCCCTTTCCTGCAGGGCGAAGCCGTAGATATATGAGTCCTGGACCGAATAGGCGTGGATCGCCATCTTGAATGAGAAGCCCGCCTTGCGCAGGCAGCCCATCACCGCGTTGTGGTTTCGCAGGTTCGCCGGCCCCGGATGCCGCGACTCCATCATCCCTATCGCCCAGCTATGACGGACCAGCGCCTCTCGCGTCGAGCCCGCCCGGCGCTGCATGGCGGACCTCCAGTCGAGGTCCCCGGAAGGGAGCTCGATCTCGCCGAAGACGATGTCGACCATACCGTCGAGGAGCTGCTCCTTGTTCGCGACGTGCTTGTAGAGCGCCATCGGCACGACGCCGAGCTCCTGTGCGAGCCCGCGCATGCTGAAAGCTTCGAGACCGGCCTCGTCGGCGACGGCGACGGCGGCCTGCAGCACACGAGCGCTGCTCAGCGGTCTCCGGGTCGCGGTCTTCTGTTCTGCCATTGGGCTTGACAAGTGTACACCGTACACCTATGGTTCCGCAGACGAGTGTACGCCGTACACCTCACAGAAAGGCACCTCATGAACTCCGACGCGCCGTATCCCGTCCAGTACTCGGTCGACTACCCGGACAGGCCGCTCAACCGCCTGACCACCTTCCTTCGCCTGTTCATGGTCCTCCCGATCGCGATCGTGCTGGCCCTCATCGAGGGCGCCTCCGGTGGCGGGGGGGCTGCCGGCGCTGCCGGCCTGGTCGTGCTGCCCACGCTGCTGTTGATCCTGTTCCGGCAGAAGTACCCGCGCTGGTGGTTTGACTGGAACCTCGAGCTGATGCGGTTCTCCGCCCGGGTCGGCGTCTACCTGGCACTGATGGAGGACCGCTATCCCTCCACCGACGAGCATCAGGCAGTGCACCTCGACTTTCCCTATCCGGACGCGCGCAACGACCTCAACCGGTGGCTGCCGCTGGTCAAGTGGCTGCTGGCCATCCCGCACTACGTGGTGCTGTTCTTCCTCTACATCGCCGCGTTCTTCGTCGTGATCGCCGCCTGGTTCGCGATCCTGTTCACCGGTCGCTTCCCGCGCGGGATGTTCGACTTCCTAGTCGGCGTCGGCCGCTGGACCAACCGGGTGATCGCGTACGCCCACGTGCTGGTGACCGATCGCTACCCGCCGTTTCGCCTCGCGCCGTAGGTTCCGGGGGTTGTTGAGGGTGGAGCGTCGGCGGTAATCCTCGATGCGCGAACATCGACTGCATGGGTGGGCTTCCTCTGACTGGCGGATGCAATTGCGGTTCAGTGCGTTATGAGGTCACCGAGCCGCTCGAGAGCGCGAGCTATTGTCATTGCAAGCGCTGCCAGCGGCGCAGTGGTGCCGCGGCGTCGCCCAGCGCCCACCCGGCGCCCGACTCGTTTCACATCGTCGAGGGAGAGGACCGCCTCAAGCATTGGAAGCCGGCGGATGGCGGCGAGAAGTGGTTCTGCGGCGACTGCGGCTCGTCGATCTTCGGCCGTAACCTCAGCCACCCCGACTCGATCGGTATCCGCATGGGCACGTTTGACACGGATCCCGGGATCCGGCCGAGCGTCCGTGCGTTCTTTGCCGACGCCGCGCCCTGGGAGGCAGTTCCCGATGACGGCCTGCCCCGTCACCCACAGAGCCGTCACGCGAAGTCGTAGAGAGGGATGCTTCTGCACGGGTGTCGAAGAGGCGCCCGCAAATTTTGGCCGGTTGATCATTTGGCGAGTCGGTGGCCGCTGGGATAGTCCGTGGCGTCCTAGGGTTCCGCTGTCATCGCTGACAGGTCTGGTCCGAGAGGGCGGGCCGGCACCTACATAGCCGCGCTGACACGGAGGGATAAAAGCCCGGGAGACATTGTGTTCTCGCGGGCTTTTTTGCATCTCGGAAAGGCCTTGCCTTGCAGCTGACCGGAAACACAGCCCTGATCCTGATCGACGTCCAGAGGGGCGAGGTGCTGCCCGGCGAGCACGGGATCTCGATCATGGCGGGCGGCGAGGGCCGCCATGAGCGGATACGGGCGATCCTCGAGGCGGCCCGGGCCGCCGGGATCCCGCCGATCTTCATCCAGGAGGTCCACAAGCGCTCGCTCGTCGACTTCGGCCGCGAGCTCGACGGCACGGAGGACGTGCACTGCCTCGAGGGCGACGAGGAGACCGAGCTCGCCGAGGGCATCGAGCCGGTCGCCGGGGAGTACCTGATTCGCAAGCGGAGGTATTCGGCCTTCTTCGCGACCGAGCTCGAGCTTGTGTTGAAGTCCCATGAGGTCTCGACGCTTGTCCTGCTCGGCTCACTGACCGACGTCTGCGTTCACTACACGTTCGCCGACGCCCACCAGCACGACTACCACTGCCATGTTGTCACCGATTGCGTCGGCGGCTCCTCCGAGGCCGCTCACGACGCGGCGCTCGAGGCGATGCGCTACCTGCAGCGCGACTGCCTGGTCGAGAGCGACGAGGTCATCGGTGCCTTCTCCGCCGTCCGCGACGGGCGCTCCGCGGAGGTCCACGCGTGAGCATCATCCCTGCCAGGCCGGCCCTCGAGGTGGACGACCTGCATGTGACGTTCCGTGTGCCCGGAGGCGACGTCCACGCCCTTCGGGGGGCCAGCCTCGCCGTCGCCCCCGGCGAGATCCTCGGCCTGGTCGGCGAGTCCGGCTCGGGAAAGAGCGTCCTCGGGCTCACCGCCCTGGGACTGCTCCCACATTCCCCGCGGGCCGACGTCACCGGGACGGTCCGCCTTGACGGCGAGGACATGGTGGCCGCGAGCGAGGAGCAGCGCCGTGCGCGGCGCGGCGCCTACATCACCGCCGTGTTCCAGGACCCGATGGGCTCGCTGAACCCGTCGATGCGGGTCGGGGCGCAGGTCGCCGAGGCGCTCGGCGAGAGCGAGCCCGAGCAGATCCACGAGCTGCTCGCCGAGACCGGGATCCCAGAACCCCCCGTCAAGGCCCTCTGCTACCCGCACGAACTCTCGGGCGGGCTGCGCCAGCGGGTGATGATCGCGATGGCGCTAGCCCGGACGCCTAAGCTGGTGATCGCGGACGAGCCGACGACGGCACTGGACGTCACCGTTCAGGCGCGGGTGCTGGGCCTGCTCGCCCACGCCGCCCGCGAGCGCGGTGTCGCCCTGCTGGTGGTGACGCACGACCTGGGTGTCGCTGCGCGGATCTGCGACCGTATCGCCGTCGCCTACGCGGGGCGGATCGTCGAGGTCGGCACCGCCTCCCAGATCCTCGCCGGCCACCGCCACCCCTACACGGTCGGCCTGCTCGCCAGTCGTCCTCGGCTCAACGGGACGATCGCCGGCGGAGACCTTCCGACCCTCCCCGGCCAGCCGCCTGATCCCCGCCGCCCCGTCGCGGGCTGCGCATTCGCGGCTCGCTGTCCGATCGCCGATTTGGCGTGCGCGGAGCCGCCACCCCTCGTCATCGACGGCGACCGGACCTGCGAGTGCCACCACCCCGGAGCGCTGAGCGGCTGGCCCTCGATCGTCGAGGAGCTGCCGGCCGGCAGCGCCCTGGCGGCCTCTGCGCCGGCGCTACAGGCGAGCAACGGCGCGATCCCCATCCCCGCACTGGTCGTCGAAGGGCTCGAATGCCACTTCACCCGCCCGCGGCGCCATCCCTTCGCCGGGGCCCAGGATCCACTGCGGGCCGTCGCCGGGATCGACCTGCGCGTGCCGGCGGGAGGCTCGCTTGCGATCGTCGGCGAGTCCGGCTCGGGCAAGTCGACCCTGCTGCGTGCGATCGTCGGGCTACTCCAGCCGACCGCCGGGACAGTCGCGCTCGGCCCCGGGGCGCCGCCCCAGCTGATCTTCCAAGACGCCGGCGCCTCGCTGACGCCATGGATGCCCGTGGGCGAGCAGATCGCCGAGCGCCTGGCAGCCATGAACGTCCCCCGCTCCGAGCGGCCCGCCCGCGTGGCGAGCGCGCTCGAAGCCGCAGGACTGCCTGCCGAGGTGGCCGGGGTCCTGCCGCGCAAGCTCTCAGGGGGCCAGCGCCAGCGGGCCGCGATTGCCCGCGCGATCGTCGTGCCGCCCGCCCTGTTGGCCTGTGACGAGCCGGTTTCGGCGCTCGACGTCTCGCTTGCCTCGCAGGTCCTGAACCTACTGTGCAAGCTGCGCGAGTCGCTCGGCATCGCCCTGTTGTTCGTGACCCACGATCTCGCCGTCGCCCGTGCCGTGGCCGACGAGGTCGCCGTCGTCAAGGAGGGTCTCGTCGTCGAGCTCGCACCGACCGAGGAGATCTTCACCGCGCCCAAGCACCCCTATACGCGCGAGCTGATCGCGGCGGTGCCGGACCTGGCGGAGGCCGCATGAGCCTCGCCGCCGACAGGACAACGGCGCCGGCCGTGATGGTCGCCGGGGCTGCCCCCGAGACGCTCGTGCAGCCGGAGCCGGGCCGCCCGCGGCTGTGGCGAAGGCGCGCCCTGGCCTCGGGGAGGAGTGGACGGGCCGGAGTCCTCGGCGCGCTGATCCCCGTCGGCATCATGACCGTGATCGCGGTGGCGGCTCCCCTGCTTGCGACCCACACTGCGGCGGGCATCACCTCCGCTGGGGCACTGCGCCCGCCGTCTTTCAGCTATCCGTTCGGGACCGACGACATCGGCCGGGACGTCTTCTCGCGCGTCCTCTATGGGATCCGCGAGTCCTGGCTCGGAGCGGTCGGCGTGATCGCTGTAGGCGCCGCCGTCGGCGGGCTGATCGGCGCGCTGGCCGGCTCGATCGGCGGGCTCGTCGACGCCGTCCTGATGCGCCTCACGGACCTGTTCCTGGCGCTGCCGGCACCGGTGCTCGCGATCGCTGTGATCGCCTCAATCGGCCCGAGCCTGTTCCACACGCTTTTGGCGCTGAGCATCGTGTGGTGGCCCTGGTACGCACGGATCGTCCGCGGCGAGGTCAGGGCGCTCGCCTCGCGGCCGCATGCCGAGGCGGCGCGGCTCACAGGGATCTCGCGCTCGCGCCTGGTCCTGCGCCACCTCATCCCCGGGGCGCTCGCGCCCGTGATCGTGACGATGTCGCTCGACGTCGGCAACCTGATCCTCGCCCTCTCCAGCCTCTCCTTCATCGGCCTCGGAGCGCCGCCGCCGGCGCCCGAGCTCGGCGCCATGAGCTCACAGGGACTCGAGTACCTGTTCGGGCACTGGTGGGTTCCGATTGCACCCGCAGCAGCAGTGGCGCTACTCGCGCTCGTGGCCAACCTAATTGGCGATCACGCCAATCGCAGACTCGATCAAAGGATGACCTGATGAACCAGCGACACCGACTCACCGTTGGCCTGATCGTCGTGATGGGCCTGGCCCTCGCCGGCTGCGGCGCGACCTCGACGAACTCGGCCTCGACCTCGACGTCCGCCGGCAGCGCGAACACCAGCGACATCCTGCGGATCCCCTACCTGGCCGACATGTCCGTGCCCGATCCGGACATCTTCTACGACATCGAGGGCAACTCGGTGATCCTCTCGAGCTACGAAGGCCTGCTCACCTACGCGCCTAGCTCGACCAAGCTGATCGGCGCGCTGGCGACGAGCTGGACAGTCTCGCCGGACCGTCTCACCTACACGTTCAAGCTCCGCTCCGGCGTCCACTTCCACGACGGCTCGCTGCTCACCTCCGAAGCCATCAAGAAAAGCTTCGAACGGCGCCTCGCGGTAAACCAGGCGCCCTCCTACATGCTCAAGCCGGTCGCGTCGATGGCGACCCCGGACCCGCTGACGCTCGTCATCAAGCTGAAGCACCCGGTCGACCCGTTCCTGAGCTACCTGGCCTCGAGCTGGGGTCCGAAGATCATCGGTCCCGAAGCGATCGTCAAGCACGCCGGCTCGGACCACGGTGAAAAGTGGCTGCAGACCCATGACGACGGCACCGGCCCGTTCCAGCTGACCGCGTTCGAACGCGGCCGCCAGTACGTGCTGAGCCGCTTCGCTGGATACTGGGGCGCGAAGCCGTTCTTCAAAGAGGTCCTGCTCAAGATCACGCCGGACATCGGCACCCAGCAGCTGGAGCTGAAAAACGGTGGCGTCGACGGGATCATGCACTCCTTCCCGGCCTCCGAACTGAGCTCGCTGCCGTCGAACGTGCACGCAGTCGAGGTGCCCTCGTTCCTGCGCCTGCTGCTCTACGTCAACACGAACAAGCCGCCCTTCAACGACCCGGCGGCGAGGGCCGCGCTGAAGGCGACGATCAACATCCCGCAGCTCGTCAGCGGGGCCTACTCGGGCACCGCGACGGCTTCGACAGGGGCTTACCCGAGCGGCCTGCTGCCGAGCCAGCCGGCGCTCAACTACACGCCGAACGCGACGCTCGCCAAAGAAGGCGCCGCCAAGGCCTCGACGAAATCGATCACGATCGGCTTCACGGCCGACGAATCGGGTGTCCAGCGCCGGGTCGGCGAGCTGCTGCAGTCCGACCTCGAAGGCGCAGGCTGGCACGTGACCGTCAAGGAGGTCCAGCTGCCGCAGGTCTATGGCTACATCAACAACCTGAAGTCGGCGCCGGACCTGCTGCTGCAGACGAACACGCCGGACGCCGCCAACCCGGACACCTGGGCGCGGATCGTCTTCTACTCGACGGGAGGGCTGAACTTCTTCGGCTACAACAACCCGTCGGTCGACAAGCACCTCGACGAAGCCGTCAGCGCTCCCGAAGCGAAGGCCAACCCGCTCTACTCGCAGGTCGGACAGGAAGTGATCGACTCGAACGAGATCTTCTTCCTCGGCGACGTCAAGAACGTGTTCGTCCTGAACAACAGCCTCTCGGGCGTGGAGCAGGTCCCGGCCTACCCGTGGACGGTCAGCTACGCGGCGCTGAAGCGGGGGTGATGGGCCGGTGCCGACCCTCGTAGCCCAGCGCCTGCTGGCACTCATCGCGGTCCTGTTCGGGCTGGCCGTGATCGTGTTCCTGTTGCAGGTCGTGATACCGGCCGATCCGGCCCGGGCGATGGTCGGCGCCAGCGCGCCGGAGTCCGTGGTGATCGCAAAGCGCCACGAACTGGGCTATGACAAGCCGATCCCGCAGCGGTTCCTGGACTTCATGGGCCGCCTGTTCCAGGGCAACCTCCAGGAATCGCTGCGGACCCGCAACTCCGTCAGCAAAGACCTCGCGACCTTCGCCCCGGCGACGCTCGAACTGGCGCTCGCCGCGGCGGCGATCGCCGGTGTGCTGGGGGTCGGGTTGGGCCTGATGCTGGCCGGGGCTGGGCGGATCGCCCGGACGCTGCGGCTGGCGCTGATCGCCGGGGCCTCGGTGCCGACGTTCCTGACAGCGCTGATGGCGATCCTCGTCTTCTACTCGATGCTGCATCTGCTGCCGGCCTCGGGCAGGGTCTCGGACACGCTCGTGCTACCCGCGGGGCCGACCAAACTGCTGATCGTCGATGCCATCGTCAACGGTGAGCCGAACCTGCTCTGGAGCGTGCTCACCCACCTGGTCATGCCAGCCTTCACGCTGGCCCTGCTGCCGGCGCTGGCGATCGCCCGGACACTCTCGACATCGCTTGAGAAAGTGATGCGCGAGGACTACGTCCGGACGGCCCGCTCGAAGGGCCTTGCGGAGCGCAAGGTGATGCTGCGCCACGCCCTGCGCAACGCGAGCGGGCCGGCGCTGACGATGAGCGGCCTGCAGTTTGGCCTGCTGCTGGGCGGCATCGTCGTGATCGAGCAGATCTTCGCCTGGCCGGGGCTGGGCCTCTACCTCGACCAGTCGATCGCCTATTCGGACTTCCCGGCGATCACCGGGACGACCCTCCTGCTCGGCAGCGCCTACGTGTTCGTGAACTTCATCGTCGACCTGACCCAGGCCTGGGCCGATCCGCGCATCAGGACGGTGTG